>NZ_JACLZC010000046.1 GCF_016901735.1 Pseudoflavonifractor phocaeensis
CCACCCCCACCCCTACTCCTGACCCGGCCGCCGAACAGCTAAGCACCATGACCACCGAACAGAAGATCTCCCAGCTGCTGGTGGCCGGGATCGCCGGGACCGACGCCGGAAGCGACGGCGTCCTGGCGGTGGAGACCTATCAGGTGGGCGGGCTCATCTACTTCTCCCGCAACGCCCAGAGCGCCGGACAGCTGGTGAACCTGACCAACCAGCTCAAAGCCCTGAACGGCGACTATATCCCCCAATTCATCGGCATCGACCAGGAGGGGGGACGGGTGGACCGTATGCCCCCCGAGGTAAAGGACACCCCCAGCGCCTATCTGGTGGGTCAGGCCGGCTGCGCCTCCGATTACGGGGCGGTGCTGGCGGCGGAGTGCGCCGCCTTTGGCTGCAACGTGGACTTTGCCCCCTCTCTGGACATCTGGTCCAATCCGGACAACACCGTCATCGGCAACCGGGCCTTTGGCACCGACCCGGACACCGTCACGTCCGCCGGACTGGAGGCGTTAAGCGCCATGACGGCGGGAGGCGTCATCCCGGTGGTCAAGCACTTCCCCGGCCACGGCGACACCAGGGAGGACTCCCATGTGGAGCTCCCCGTGGTGACCGACTCCCTGGACACCCTCCGGCAGGAGGCGCTGGCCCCCTTCTCCGCCGCCATTGACGCTACGCCCGGCGGCCTCCCCGCCGTCATGGTCAGCCACATCCTGCTGACCGCAGTGGACGACACCTACCCCGCCACCCTCTCCCCCGCCGTGGTGGACGGTCTCCTGCGGGAGGACCTGGGCTTTGACGGGGTGGTGTTCACCGACGATATGACCATGGGGGCCATTGCCGACACCTGGTCTCTGGGCGAGGCCTGCGTGCTGGCCATCAACGCCGGCTGCGACTGCCTGCTCATCTGCCACGGCAGCGACAACCTGACCGCCGCCCGGAACGCCCTTTTGGCGGCGGTGGAAGAGGGGCGCATCTCCCAGGAACGGCTGGATGAGAGCGTTTCCCGCATTCTGCGGCTGAAAAATCAGTATCATCTCACCAACGATCCCATTCCGGAGACGGAACTGTCCGCCCTCAACCGCCAGATTGGCGCCCTCTGGGACCAGATCAATCAGTAACCATACCGCAAAGCGGCGGGTCACGGCTCCCCAAAGGGTCTTGACCCGCCGCTTTTGTCCCCTCCCCTTGCGAGGCGGCGGGCGGGATGGTACAATCAACTTAGTTTTGAAAAAAGGAGGCCGGATTTATGGAAACTGTCCAGGAACTGCTCTGCCGGGTGGGGAAGCTGCTCTATGACCGGGGCTATGCGGCGGCCAACGACGGCAATCTCTCGGTCCGCACCGGGGAGGGCATCTGGATGACCCCTTCCGGCGTCAGCAAGGGGCGCATGACCCCCGAGATGATGGTGCTGGTGGACCTGGAGGGCAGCGTCCTGTCCGGGACGCGCTATCCCTCCTCGGAGGCCCCCCTCCATCTGGAGGTCTACCGCCGCCGGAGCGACGTGGGCGCGGTGGTCCATGCCCATCCGCCGGTGTCCACCGCCTTCGCCGTCTGCCGGAAGGGGTTAGAAACGCCGCTGCTGGCTGAGCTGGTGGTGGGACTGGGCGGGCGGGTGCCCCTGGCCCCCTATGCCACCTTGTCTACCCCCGCCGTGCCGGAGAGCATCTCCCCCTTTGTGGCCGAGTATAACGCCGTGCTGCTGGCCAACCACGGCGTCGTGGCCTGGGGGCCGGACCTGTGGTCCGCCTTTGACCGGCTGGAGACGGTGGAGCATACCGCCAAGATCTACCGCAACGCGGCCCTGCTGGGGGGCGGCGTGCCTTTGACGGAAGCGCAGGTAGAGGAGTTGAAGGCCCTGTCCGGCTTTTACCGCCGCCGGGCCGGCAGACGGGAGGAGGAACAAGCATGAGCGTTTTACGGGAAGTGACCCACATCGACAATGTCCGGTTGGGGGACGATCGGGCCAGCGTGGTCATTCTGGACCAGACCCAGCTGCCCAACCGGACCGTTTACGTCACCCTCCGCACGGCGGAGGCGCTGTATCAGGCCATTTTCACCCTTCAGGTCCGGGGCGCGCCCGCCATCGGCATCTGCGCCGCCTACGGCCTGGCGGCTCTGGCCCGGCAGAGTACCGCCGGCAGCCGGGCGGAATTTGACCGCGTCCTGAAGGCCCAGAGCGATTATCTGGTCTCCTCCCGGCCCACGGCGGTCAATCTCTCCTGGGCGGCCCGGCGGATGTGCGCCCTTTTGGACGCCCACCCCGACTGGCCGGTGGACCGGATGCAGGACGCCCTGGAGCAGGAGGCCAGAGCCATCCATCAGGAGGACATTGACATGTGCCGGGCCATCTCCGAGCATGGTCTGTCCCTCCTGCGGGAGGGAGACGGCATCCTCACCCACTGCAACGCCGGTCCTCTGGCCACCTCCCGCTACGGGACGGCGCTGGGCCCCATCCTTTTGGGGACCGAGCGGGGAATGCGCTTCCGGGTCTTTGCCGACGAAACCAGGCCCCTTCTCCAGGGCGCGCGGCTCACCGCCTACGAGCTCCAGAAGGCCGGGGTGGATGTGACCCTCATCTGTGACAATATGGCCTCCATCGTCATGAAAAATGGGTGGATCAACGCCTGCTTTGTGGGCTGCGACCGGGTGGCCGCCAACGGTGACACCGCCAACAAGATCGGCACCAGCGGCGTGGCCATTCTGGCCAAGTATTACGGCATCCCCTTCTATGTCCTGGGTCCCACCTCCACCATTGATGGGAACTGCCCCACCGGCGCGGACATCCGCATCGAGGAGCGGGACCCGGAGGAGATCAAAACCAAGTTCTACGCCGAGCCCATGGCATTGCCGGAGGTAACGTGCTATAACCCGGCCTTTGACGTCACCGATCACAGCCTCATCACCGCCATCATCACCGAAAAGGGGATCTGCCGTCCCCCCTACTCCGAAACCCTCCCTACTTTCTTTCGAGAAAGAAAGTAGGCAAAGAAAGCTTTCATAGGCGCTCGTTCGGCAGGTTGTGCAGGACCGGGCGGCAAAGAAAACCACATATTGCCCTATGGAAAAGGTCCCGGATCGTCGATGCGGTCCGGGACCTCAGTCTGTCGTGGGTCCCGCCCCTCGGCGGGGCAATGATATCCCCTTTCCCCCGTAGGGGCGACCCTTGCGGTCGCCCGCTTCCATGCAAGCCCCTCATCTTTTGCGTTTTACTTTTTCGACAGATTTTGATCCCCGCGCATGTTTATCCAAAGCATATCCGCACCGCCCAGGCGGCGGCCACAAAGCCGGCCAGGTCGGCGCAGAGGGCGGCGGGGATGGTATAGCGGGTGCGTTTGATCCCGGCGGCCCCAAAATAGACCGCCACGGTGTAGAAAGTGGTCTCGGTGGAGCCCAGCATCACGGCGGCGGTCCGGCCGATGAGGGAGTCTGGACCGTAGGCGGAAATGAGCTCCGCCCCCACCCCCAGCGCGGCGCTGCCGCTGACCGGCCGGACCAGCAGCAGCCCCACCGTCTCCGGCGGGATGCCCAGCACCGTCAGCACCGGGGCCAGCAGGTCCGCCGCCAGCTCCAGCGCGCCTGAGGCCCGCAGCATATAGACCGCCGTCAGCAGCCCCACCAGAGGGGGCGCAATCTTGATGAGCACCCCCAGGCCCTCTCCCGCGCCGGTGGAGAGAGCGCCGTACACATCCACCCGCCGGGCCACGCCCCAAAGCGCTACCGCCGCCAGCACCAGCGGCACCAGCAGGTCCGCCCAAAGGGTCATGGCTGTCCCTCCTGTCCTTCCGCCGCGGACCAGAGCCGGGCAAAGAGCTTGGCCGCCAGAATACCTGCCGTTACCGAGCAGGCCGAGGCCAGCCAAACCGCCGGCAGAATGTCAAAGGGGGCGGCACAGCCCGCCGCCGCCCGCACGCTGGCCACCGTGGTGGGAATGAGCTGGATGGAGGCGGTATTGCACACCACCAGCATACAAAGCGCGTCCGAGGCCACGCCGGGGGTGCGGCGGGCCATCTGCCGGGCGGCCTGTACCCCCAAAGGGGTGGCCGCGTTGCCCAGCCCCAGCAAATTGGCGGAAATATTGGCCGAAAGGGGCTCCATGACCCGGTCGTCCCGGGCAAACGCCGGATATAGCCGGCCCAAAAGCGGTCGGAGCAGCCGGGACAGTCCGTCCGCCAGCCCCGACCGGCGCATCACCTCCATCACTCCCATCCATAGACACAGCACGCCCGCCATGGACAGGCACAGCTCCACCGCCGCCGCCGCGCCCTCCATGGCCGCCGCCGCCACCGCGCCGCTCTGCCCCGTCCAAAGGCCGCACACCAGCGCCGCCACCACCATCACCGACCAAAGCACCGACATCGCCATCTCAGCCATCCACCTTTCCGGCCTCCGCCTTGTCCACAATGTAGTGTCCGCCGGGGGAAAATATGCCAATTCAGACCAATAAATCTGCCCAAAACGTAAAATACATTTTTTTCCAATTATGCGACAAAAGTCGAAAAATTTATATAAAAATTTCCAAATTACAATTGACAATGAAATACTGTATGTTATAATGATGACAGTAAATTAGGGATAAAGAACAGAGTTCGTATCATCTGTTTGGTATCGCGTATCGGAAAGGACGTATTACGTATGAAATCTACCGGCATTGTCAGAAAGGTCGACGAGCTCGGCCGTATCGTACTCCCCATCGAGCTCCGCCGCACACTGGATATCGCCGAAAAGGACTCGTTGGAAATCTATGTAGACGGCGCGTCCATCGTTCTGAAAAAGTATCAGCCCGCCTGCATCTTCTGCGACGACGCGAAGGACGTCATCAATTTCCGCGGCAAAAACATCTGCCCCAACTGCCTCCGGGAGCTCCAGAGTAAATAAAACCCCCTCCTCACCGGTAAACGAAATCAGTAAACCCGCCTTTCAAACGAAAGGCGGGTTTTCTTTTTTTGAAAATTCAGAAAATAAATTCTAGGGAATAATTATACAAATAGTATAATAACAAATTACATTTTTTTGAAAAAAAGGATATTAGAAAACACAAAAACGCTCATGCCTCTTCCCGTTGGGACAGGGCCAGGTCATACAGCGCGCTGCGGGAGAGAGACAGCTCCTTGGCCGCCTGACGCACCGCGTCCCGGAGGGAGGCGCCGTCCTCCCGCAGCTCCAGCACCCGGCCCAGGCCGTCCTCCAGGGCAGCCGCTTTCTCCTCCTCCGCCGGCGCGCCCTCCACCACCAGCACAAATTCCCCCTTGGGCGGGTTTTCCCCATACCACCGGCAGGCCTCCCCCAGGGTGGTGCGCCGCACCTCCTCGTGGAGCTTGGTCAGCTCCCGGCACAGGGACACCCGGCGGTCCTGTCCAAAGGCGGCGGCCAGATCGGCCAGGGTCGCCGTCAGCTTGTGGGGAGCCTCGTAAAAAATCATGGTGCGGCTCTCGCCCTGGAGCTGGGCCAGATGCGCCCGGCGGTTTTTCTTGTTCATGGCCAAAAAGCCCTCAAAGGTAAAGCGTCCCGTGGGCAGGCCGGACACTGACAGGGCGGTGACCAGGGCGCAGGGGCCGGGAATGGCAATGACCTCCACCCCCGCCTGGGCGCACAGGGCCACCAGATCCTCTCCCGGGTCGCTGACGGCGGGTGTGCCGGCGTCGGTGACCAGGGCGGCGGACTGGCCCTCCAGGAGCCTGGCCAGAATGGACCGTCCGGCGGCGTCGGTATTGTGGCGGTAATAGCTCACCATGGGCTTTTTGATCCCCAGGTGGTTCAGAAGCTTCATGGACACCCGGGTGTCCTCAGCGGCGATAAAGTCCACCTGGGCCAGGGTATCGGCGGCGCGGGGAGAAATGTCCCCCAGGTTGCCGATGGGGGTAGGGACCAGATAAAGCGTGCCAGCCATAGGGAAAACCTCCGTAAATACGCTGTAATGGGTCTTATCCGCCGGTAAACAGCACCGGCAGGACCGAAAGGCCGGGACGGCCCTCCTTCCTTCCCTCCACCAGGACGGCGGCGGGGGGATGGGCGGCGTCATGCTGCAAAAAGCGCAGCCGTTTGGGCTCCAGACGGCTGGCCCGCAGCGCGCACAGCAGATCGGTGAGCCGCTCCGGCCGGTGAACCAGCGCGAACCGCCCGCCGTTGCGGGTCAGTCTGCCGGCAGCGGCGCACCACTCCGCCAGGGTATGCCCCTCCATACGTTCAGGGCCGCCGGACCGGCCGGAGCCGGCGGCAAAGTAGGGGGGATTGGACACCACCAGGTCAAAGCTGCCGGCCGTCCAGGGCGTTTCCCGCAGATCGCCGGTAAAAATCGCGCCCGGCAGTCCGTTGGCGGCCAGATTCTCCCGGGCAGCCTGAGCGGCGACGGGGTCCAGCTCCACCCCGTGAAGGGCCAGCCCCTCCGCCCGCCGGGCCAGCAGAAGGAGGAGCAGACCGGCCCCGCACCCCAGATCACACACCCGCTGTCCGGGGCGCACCGCGGCAAAGTCCCCCAGCGCCAGGCTGTCCCGCCCCAGCGGGAAGCATCCGCCGGGCACGGTATAGGTATAGGGCCCCAAAGCTTCTCTTCTCATGACTGCTCCAGCAGCTGGGATACGATCCGCCCGGTGATGCCCCACACCGGATGATCCGGCCAGTCGTAAATGGGCACCTCTGCCTTGCCCTTCCGCCAGGGGTAGCCCTGGGGAAAGCCGATGCGCGCATAGGGAAAGTCCTCGGGCAATTGGGGGATCATGCGGCAGAGATACCGGGCGGGCGGGTGATCCAGAAACCAGTCCACCGGCACCAAAAAGACCTCCGCCACCTCGGCCGGACCCAGGCACAGCCCGGAGAGGGCCTCCTCTTCCACCTCGGCCAGCACCGGATGGAGCAGAAAACCGCTCTGATGGACCAGAAAATCCATGGGTGCGATGACCCGGACCCGGCTTGCCGGGATACCCAGCTCCTCCCAGGTCTCCCGCAGGGCGCAGTCCACCGGGGATTCGCCCGGCTCCATCCGTCCGCCGGGAAAGCAGACCTCCCCCGGCTGCTGGTGGAGGGAGGCGGCGCGGACCTCAAAGAGGAGGGACAGTCCCTCCTTCCGCCGGACCAGCGGCACCAGCACCGCAAATTCCCCCCCATTTCCCTGGGGTCTGGGCTGGTGTCCCGCCCAGCGGGCTTCCAGCGCGGCAAGCTCCATGGTCAATCACTCCTTTCGGAACGCTCACGAGAGGGGCACGGTAAAATGGGCCAGCGGGTCGGGACGGCTCCAAAGGACCAGGGTGCCCCGCGCTCGGGTGGCGTTGAGGTCGATGAGCCGCTGGTTGGAGCTGCCCCGGAAGGTGGCGCTGTACGATTTCAGCGCCTCCACAAAGGGCCCGTCCACCAGCACGTCGGTCTGGGCCAGCAGGGCGTCCCAGTCGGGCCGTCCCGCCGCGGTCAGGACCTCCCAGGCGTAGCCGGTATAGGTCCATACATTCTTGCCCAGGGCATGGGCCAGGGCCGCCAGAGCGGCGCATTCGCCGGCCTGCAAAAAGGGGTCGCCCCCCGAAAGAGTCAGTCCGTCAATAAGGGGATTGCCCGCCAGCAGCTCCCCCAGCTCCTCCACCGTAACGGTCCGTCCTCCGCCGGGATCGTGGGTCTCAGGGTTGTGACAGCCGGGACAGCGATGGGGGCAGCCCTGGGTAAAGACGGTAAACCGCAGGCCGGGCCCGTCTACAATGGAATCGGATACCGTACCGGCGATTCTCATACACATCCCCCCCATCCGGAAATTCTCCGGCAGAGCGCCTGATAAAATTGTCCCACATGGACGCCGTCCACCAGGCGGTGGTTGAGCTCCAGGGAGAGCAGGAGGCGCACGCCCTGTCCATGGGGCTCATACTGTCCCCAGGCCACCCGGGGAATGGAGTCGCAGGGGTCCAGATTCCGCTCATTTTTCAGCGCGGTCACCGGAAACCAGGGGAGGCAGGAAAAATAGATCAGCTGGTCCTCCGGCCAGCGGGAGGGGGAGAGAAACGCCCGCTGGCCGGCGCTGGCCGCTACGGCCCGGCGGCAGAAGTCCTCCATATTGTCCCCCGCTTCCAGCGTGGTGATGTGGAAGGCATCGCTCCCCGGGCGGAGGTCGGTGAAGCTGGGGACCAGCGTATCGTGGAGGACGATGGTCCCCCTTCGGTCCTTCCAGCAAAAGGCGGGGATCTCCTCCATGGCCTTGGTGACACACCAGATCATACTCCGATAGAAGGAACACTTTTTGGCCCTGGTATAGGCCAGAAGCGGACCGATTTCCATCGGAAAAGTAAGCGTATAAAAGGGATCGCTCATAGGAGCGAAAAATTCGTACTGGGCCCGGCGGGACCAGGTTTCCATGGGCAGGGTGCGCACGGCCGTCCCTCCTTTCCACTGTTCTCCGGATACCCACTTGAAAATAATATTATAATGCATTTCTCCTGCAAACGCAAGGGCACATCCCACAAGGTGAAACGCAAGCATAAAAAAGGCGCGTCCAAAGGGACCATATCCCTTGGACGCGCCTTGGAACGCAAAAGTTGGATATTGGGCAAATATCAGAGGCCGTGCTTGACCCGGTCCCGCTCCTCGGCCCGCTTGGCGTTGTTGAACCGGTCCAGCGTACCCACCAGGTAGCCGGTGATGCGCCGGATGCGCTCAAAGGGCACGTCGTCCTCGGTCCGGCCGCAGCCGGGGCACCGGTCCCCGATGATGCCCGAGAAGCCGCACACCGGGTCCCGGTCCACCGGATGGTTGACGCTGCCGTAGCCGATGCCGCTCTCCTTCATGCAGCGGATGACCTTTTCAAAGGCCTCCAGGTTGTCGGTGGGGTCGCCGTCCATCTCAATATAGCTGATGTGTCCGGCGTTGGTGAGGGCGTGGTAGGGGGCTTCAATGCGGATCTTGTCATAGGCGGAGATGGGGAAATACACCGGGACGTGGAAGGAGTTGGTATAGTATTCCCGGTCGGTGATGCCGGGCAGCACGCCGAAGCGCTCCTTGTCCATGCGGATGAACCGGCCGGACAGGCCCTCGGCCGGGGTGGCCAGCAGAGAGAAGTTCAGCTTTCTCTTTTCACTCTCCCGGTCCATCCGCTCCCGCATATGGCCGATGATGCGCAGGCCCAGAGCCTGGGCCTCGGCGCTCTGGCCGTGGTGCACCCCCATCAGGGCCACCAGGGTCTCAGCCAGGCCGATGAAGCCCACCGACAGGGTGCCGTGGCGCAGCACCTCCCGCACCTCGTCCTCCCAGTGGAGCTTGTCCGAATCCAGCCACACCCCCTGGCCCATCAGGAAGGGGAAGTTGTAGACATGCTTGCGGCACTGAATCTCAAAGCGCTCCAGCAGCTGCTCCACACACAGGTCCATCATCCGGTCCAGGCCGGAGAAAAACACCGACAGATCCCCCTTGGCCTGGATGGCCAGCCGGGGCAGGTTGATGGTGGTAAAGGACAGATTGCCTCTGCCGTTGCAGATCTCCCGGCTGGGATCGCAGACGTTGCCGATGACCCGGGTACGGCAGCCCATATAGGCAATTTCGGTCTCGGGACGCTTGGGATCGTAATACTGGAGGTTAAAGGGGGCGTCGATAAAGGAAAAGTTGGGGAAAAGCCGCTTGGCCGAGCAGCGGATAGCCAGCTGGAAGAGATCATAGTTGGGTTCGCCGGGGTTATAGTTGACCCCTTCCTTCACCCGGAAGATCTGGATGGGGAAAATGGGGGTCTCCCCTCCGCCCAGTCCGGCCTCGGTGGTGAGGAGGATGTTCTTCATCACCATACGGCCCTCGGGGGAGGTGTCCATGCCGTAGTTGATGGAGGAGAAGGGGGTCTGGGCGCCGGCCCGGGAGTGCATGGTGTTGAGATTGTGGATGAGGGCCTCCATGGCCTGATAGGTGGCCCGGTCGGTCTCCTTTACCGCCCGGGGATGGGCGAAGGCCTGGGCCTTTTCCACCGTCCGGCGGTCATACCGGGAGGAAAGGGCGTCCAGCTCGGCACGGAAATAAGCCCCGCAGTCCTCCAGCGTGGGCGAGAGGCCGGTTTCCTCCTGGATGGCGGCCATAACCGCCTTCAGCGCCTGCTCCGGGTCGTCCACGCCGGCCAGCAGCGCCAGGGCCCGGGCCATATTCTGGCGGTACAGACGGCGGAAGGTCTTGCGCACTCCGTCGGCCATGCCGTAGTCAAAGTTGACGATGGCCTGTCCGCCGTGCTGGTCGTTCTGGTTGGACTGGATGGCGATGCAGGCCAGGGCGGCATAGGAGGCGATGTCGTTGGGCTCCCGCAGGGTGCCGTGGCCGGTGGAAAAACCGCCGTGAAAGAGCTTTTTGATGTCGATCTGACAGCAGGTGGTGGTGAGGGTCAGAAAATCCAGGTCGTGGATGTGGATGTCCCCCTCCCGGTGGGCCCGGGCGTGGTCGGGATTGAGGACGAACATGTCGTAAAACTGCTTGGCGCCCTCAGAGCCGAACTTGAGCATGGCGCCCATGGCGGTGTCGCCGTCAATGTTGGCGTTTTCCCGCTTGATGTCCGAGTCCTTGGCCTTGGAGAAGGTGATGTCCTCATAGGTTTTCATGAGGCGGGTATTCATCTCCCGGGCGCGGCTCCGCTCCTCCCGGTAAAGGATGTAGGCCTTGGCGGTCTGGTCATAGCCGTTGTCCATGAGGACCCGCTCCACCAGATCCTGGATGTGCTCCACGTCCGGCTCCGGCTCGCCCTCCCGGTCCAGAATGGCGCAGACCTGATCGGCCAGACGCTGGGAAGCGTCCTCCGGGTCCAGTCCGTCGGTATAGGTGGCGTGGAAGGCACGGCCAATGGCCGAAGCGATCTTTTCCTCATGGAACGCCATGAGACGTCCGTCGCGTTTGCGAATGGAACTGACCGTCATCATCAATCGGTGCTCCTCTCTTCCCGGAAAAGCGGACCGGGATTTTGTAGTCTAAAATAAATAAAAGCACAAGATATTGTGTCCCGACCAAATCGGCGGACTTTATGGTAAAACAAAACTACCCGGTTCGTCAATTGGCAATTTGGACAAGAGGAAAAAAATCCGCCCCCCAAACCGGGGGGCGGCGGCGGTCCTTTTCCAGCTCTGACGGGGGATTGGAGGCTGTCAAATCAAAGCAAAACCAGGCCATATTTTTTTCGCATGGCGTCCAAAAAATCGGGCTCCAGTTCGCCGGTGCCGTCCCAGAAGGCCCGGCCCTGGTAGACCCGCAGGGCCCCCTCCAAAAGCTCGGGCACATCCGACCAGAGGCACAGGGCGTCCTTGACGGCGTACTGATTTTCGGCGAAGAGGGCCAGGTCGTCCTCCTCCAGAATGGCGATCTTCAGCGCCCCCTGGGGGCAGTCCTCCTCCGCCTCCAGGATGTCCTCCAGCAGATCCGGCGTACACTCGATGGTCTCCCCCACGTCCACGTCGGGGGTGATAAACCGGGCCTCGGTCTCGCTGGCGCAGGGGATAACGTCCGGGTCATGCTCCGGCGGCGTAAAGGCGGAAAAATCCACCCCGTCCACCGCGCGGCGCAGGGCGGCGATCACCTCCGCGCCGGCGCCGCAGCAGCCGCCGAACAGACGCGCCCCGGCCTTGGCCATGGCGGGCACCGCGGCGGCGAAATCGGCGGCGGTATAGGGATAGACGCCCTGGGCGTCGGGCAGGCCGGCGGAGGGCTTGGCGATGAGGGGAACGGCGGCGTAAGGGGTGAGCCGTTCCAGCTGCCGGGCCACCACGGCGGGGCCTTCCGAGCAGTTGATGCCAAAGGCGGACACCCCCATGCCCTGCATCACAATGAGCGCGGCCAGCACGTCGGTGCCGTGGGGCGTCCGGCCCTCGTCGTCGCAGGTAAAGGTGACCCACACCGGCTTGCGCGACACCGACCGGACGGCCAGAACGGCCGCTCTGGCCTCGGCCATGGTGGTCATGGTCTCAATGACATAGAGATCCACCCCGGCCTCCTCCAGGGCCGCAGCCTGCTGGGTGTAGATCTCCACCAGGCGCTCAAAGGAGATACTGCCAAAGGGCAGGATGCGCTTGCCCGTGGGGGCCAGGTCGCCGGCCACCAGGGCTTTCCCGCCGGCGGCCTGACGGGTCAGGTCCACCAGACGGCGGTTATCATCGGCCACCGCGTCCGCGCGGCCGTGGGCCTTGAGTCTGACGGCGTTGGCGCCGAAGGTGGGGGCCAGGAGCACATTTGCCCCGGCATCCACGTAGGAGCGCTGGAGCTCCAGCAGCGTCTGGGGGTGCTGAAGCACCCATTGCTCGGTACACACGCCGGCGGGCATACCCCGGCGCAGGAGCGCGCTGCCGGTGGCGCCGTCCAGCACCAGGGGCAGACGCAAGGGAATCTCATCCATAGTGTAATAAATCCTCCTGAAACAGACGCCTCCCGTCCCGTGGGACGGCAGGCTGGAATCTTATTCAGTATATACAAACCGGTGGAAAATTGCAAGGGGGTGAAAAATCCCACTGGACAGGTGGGATTTTCAGTGCTATACTGAGACCAACGATCACACGAAGGAGGCATTTGTATGCACATTGCCAATGATTTGACCGCTTTGGTGGGCAATACGCCCCTGCTCCGCCTGAGCCGGTACGCGCCGGGCGGCCAGGTGCTGGCCAAGGTGGAGGCCTTTAACCCCCTCTCCTCCGCCAAGGACCGGGCGGCCCTCTACATGATCCGGGACGCCGAGGCCGCCGGCAAGCTCCAGCCCGGCGGGGTCATCATCGAGCCCACCAGCGGCAACACCGGGGTGGGTCTGGCCTGGCAGGCGGCAGTGCTTGGCTACCGGGTGATCCTCACCATGCCGGAGACCATGAGCGCCGAGCGCCGGGCCCTGCTGTCCGCTCTGGGGGCGCAGCTGGTCCTCACCGAGGGGGGCAAGGGGATGAACGGCGCCATTGAAACGGCCAGAGAGCTGCTCTCCTCCACCCCCGGCGCCTGGATGCCCGACCAGTTCAACAACCCCGCCAACGCCAAGGCCCACTACGAGACCACCGGCCCCGAGCTCTGGCGGGACACCGAGGGGACCATCGACGTGCTGGTGGCCGGGGTGGGCTCCGGCGGCACCCTCACCGGCGCGGGCCGGTACCTCAAGGAGCATAACCCCAATATCAAGGTCATCGCCGTGGAGCCGGCGGAATCCCCCGTCCTGTCCGGCGGCAAGGGCGGTCCCCACCGCATCCAGGGCATCGGCGCGGGCTTTGTGCCCGGCGTGCTGGATTTGTCGGTGGTGGACGAGGTGGTCACCATCCCCGGCGACGAGGCCTGCGCCGCGGCCTGGAAGCTGGCCCGCACCGAGGGCCTGCTGGTGGGCATCTCCTCCGGCGCGGCGGCGCTGGCCGCCCGTCTGCTGGCCCAGCGGCCGGAATTTGCCGGGAAAACCATCGTGGCCGTCCTCCCCGACACCGGCGAGCGCTACCTCTCCACCGGCATTTATGAGGGCTGAAAAATTCCCTCTTGACTTTACCACCAAAAAGTGCTAAAGTTTTTCCAACACAGAAAAGAGGGAGGACAAACCCTATGACCAGCCGCTTTTGGTTTGGATACGGCTTTTACCGTTGCTATTACTTTAGCACCGGCGATGGTTCGTGCCCATAGCGGCCTGTCAGGAAAGGTCCAAGCCCCCAAACACCGTTGCATCTGGGAACCTGGAACCGCGGCAGCCCATTGGGCCGCCGCGGTTTTTGTCTGTCCCGCACCATTTGAGGAGGAATTTTGTTATGGTCGTCATTATGAAACCGGACTTCACCGCCCAGCAGCTCCAGGAGGCCATCGCCGCCATGAAGGCCGGCGGCGTCAACGTGATGGTCTCCAAGGGTTCGGAGACCACCATCCTGGGCGCCGAGGGCAACGCCGCCAACATCGACCAGGAAAAGCTGGAGCAGCTGCCCGGCGTGGAGCGGGTCATGCGGGTCAGCGAGCCCTACAAAAAGGCCAACCGCAAATACCACCCCGACGATACCTGCATCCCCCTGCCCAACGGGGCGGTCATCGGCGGGAACAAGCTGGCGGTCATCGCCGGACCCTGCTCTGTGGAGAGCGAGGAGCAGATTGTGGGCATCGCCAAAGCCGTCCAGCAGACCGGGGCCTGCGCCCTGCGGGGCGGCGCCTTCAAGCCCCGGACCTCCCCCTACTCCTTCCAGGGGCTGGAGTGCGAGGGGCTGGAGCTCCTCCGCCGGGCCAGAAGAGAGACCGGCCTCCCGGTGGTCACCGAGATCATGAGCACCGAGTATATCGACCTCTTCCAGGAGTGCGTGGACGTGATCCAGGTGGGGGCGCGGAACATGCAGAACTTCGACCTGCTCAAAAAGCTGGGCCGGGAGACCGACAAGCCCATCCTCCTCAAGCGGGGCCTCTCCTCCACCATCGAGGAGTGGCTCATGTCCGCCGAGTACATCATGGCCGGCGGCAATCAGAACGTAATCCTCTGTGAGCGGGGCATCCGCACCTTTGAGACCTTCACCCGCAACACCCTGGACCTGTCCGCCGTGCTGGCGGTGAAGCAGCTGTCCCACCTGCCGGTGGTGGTGGACCCCTCCCACGCCTGCGGCAAGGCCTGGATGGTGGAGCGGATGGCCATGGCGGCGGTGGCCGCCGGGGCGGACGGCCTCATCATCGAGGTACACAACGATCCCAAAAACGCCCTGTGCGACGGCGCTCAGTCCATCACCCCCCACCAGTTCCAGGACGTGATGGACAAGCTCTCCCCCATCGCCCGGGCGGTGGGCCGGGAGGTGTGAGCGATGGACAAAAAGACCATCGTCATCGTGGGTCTGGGTCTCATCGGCGGCTCTCTGGCCATTGCCCTCCGGGGCTTTGAGGACTACGAGATCGTGGGGGTGGACGTCTCGGAACCCACCCTCCGCTTTGCCCGGGAGCACGGGGTGGCCGATTGGGTCACCGACGACCCGGAGGCCGTCATCCCCCAGGCCGACGTGACCATCCTGGCCCTCCATCCCAAGGGCATCGTCCGCTATCTGGAGCAGTTCAAGGACCGGTTCCAGCCCGGCTCCCTGGTCACCGACGTGTGCGGCGTCAAGACCGCCGTGATGGAGGCGGCCAAGTGCCTGCCGCCCGAGGTGGACTTTATCGGCTGCCACCCCATGGCGGGCACCGAATTCTCCGGCGTGGAGCACGCCTTTGGGGAGATGTTCCGGGGCTCCCACCTGCTCCTCACCCCCCGGCCGGAGAGCACCAAGGAACACCTGGATTTTATGGCCCGGATGGCCGATTACCTGGGCTGCCGGGACGTGTGCCCCACCACCCCGGAGGCCCATGACGCCATGATCGCCTACACCAGCCAGATGATGCACATCATCGCCGTCAGCGTCTGCGACGACGAAAAGCTCTTTGAATGCCGGGGCTTTGAGGGCTCCTCCTTCCGCGGCTGCACCCGGGTGGCGGCCCTGGACGTGGGACTGTGGACCCAGCTCTTTTCCATGAACCGCCCGGCGCTGGTGGAGGCCCTGGACCGGCTGGAGGCCAATTTGCAGTCCTACCGTCAGGCCCTGGCCGACGGCGACGACCAGGCTTTGGCCAAAAAGCTGACTTGGTCGGCCGACCGCAAGCGGCAGATGGACCTGCCCGGTCCCGACCTGCTCCAGTGATTCCAAGTGTCCGTCTCAAAAGACCGTCTGTCCCGAATGTGTGGACGGACGGTCTTTTTTTCCTTATACTGAGGGCAGAAGGGAGGGAGAGGAATGAAGGTAGAGATCCGCATCGTACCGGACCGGAAGGAGCCGGCGGTGGTCATTGAAGCGGCGGAGCGGACGTCGGAGGTGGAGGCGCTGGCAAAGGCGCTTTCGGGCCGTCCGGGCGGGCTGCTCACCGGCCGGCAGGGAGAGCGGGCGGTCTTTTTCCCGCCGGAGGAGGTGCTCCGCTTTTACGGGGAGCAGAAGCTGGTAAAGGCCCAGACCGGCACTGGCGTCTGGACGGTGGACCAGCGGCTCTATGAGCTGGAGGAACAGCTGGACCGCCACACCTTCGTGCGCATCTCCCACTCGGAAATCGTCAATTTGAAAAAGGTGACCGGGCTGGATCTGTCTCTCACCGGCACCATCTGCATGACCCTGGAGGGCGGGACAACGGTTTACGTCTCCCGCCGGTATGTCAAAAAGATCAAAGAAGCCCTGGACCTTTGAAAGGAGGGAGAACCATGAACGAGCGGAAAAAAGCGTGGCTGGTCCGCATTCTCATCGGCGGCGTACTGGGGACCGGCGCGGGTGTGCTCTTCAGTCTGGGAGACGGCATCTGGACGGTGTATCACTGGTACGGTATCTTCCTTGCCGCCGCCTTCGGCGCGTCGGTGGGGGTGTCCACCTTGCCCTTTGCTGACGACGGGCGGTCTGTGGCCAGACGTTCGATGCTGCACTATCTCATTTCCATGGTACTTTTTGTGGGCGCTGTGGTGTTTCTCTCCCACCTCTACCGCTGGGACGGCGCTCTTTTGTGGGCGGGACTGTATACCGCCGGCTATCTAACCATCTGGCTGTCCCGCTATGCGGGCTGGTGGATGGAGCTGGAAGCCATCCGGGCAAAGCTGGGCCTGGCCCAAAGCGCCCCCACGCCCCTCCGTTGGAAGGAGACCCTGCCCTTCGCGCCGGTGGGCATTCTCGTCTATCTTCTCCTGCCCGCCACCCTGCGGGGTGTGGAGCATCTCTCCGGCGAGGCGGTGCCCGCCCTCACCGCCCTGATCTACCCCTGCATCCTTCTGCCGCTGGGGAGCATGGCCTCCGGCGTGGCCCTGGGCAAGCGGCAGGGCTTTTGTCCCTTGTACCTCCTGCTGTGCGCCGTGTGCCTGACCGTCTTTGCTCTGGGCTTTTTAAATGAAACCGCGCTTTATATGGCAGTAATTGGCGTGCTCTTTACCGCCGTCGGGGAGGGAATCGGGGTCTTTCTCCGGCGGGAGCGGGATACAGACAAGCAGGCAGGCGTACGCAATCGGGCCTTCTGGGTGTTTTTGATCCTCTTTTTTGTGGGCGCGTACAATCTGGTGTCCGCGATGTGGGCGGGCGTCCCCACCCTGGATAACGGCGGCGGCTTTATCAGTCTTTCCCCCTGGATCGACTGCGTGGTGTGGGGGGGCTGGATGGCGGGCTTTCTCGTTCCCACCATTCTCTATGCCCGGAAGAGCCGTCCCCATTGGCCGGAATTGTCCCCGGTCTGGCAGCCGGTGTGCGGATTCTTCGCCGTACAGAGCGTGCTGGTGCTGGGTGTCATCCTGCTGGGCGTGCTGGGCGTTCTGTACCCCTATGGGGGCCGGTTTTTGCCGCTCCCGGTCTATGCGGTCCTGCTGGCGGCGGCTTATCTGGCGCTGGGCTTTTTGTGGGGCGGGAAACGCCGCCCGTCGGTGGGCTGGCTGCTGGGGTGGTGCCTGATTTTGGCGGGCGTTTTTCTGGCCCTGGGACTGGGCCGGTGCCTGGCGCTGGACGCCCAGGACGCCCGGTGGGCGGCGGAATACGGCGGCAGCTATATGGCCGGATACACCGAGCGGGTGATGGACTCGGCCGCCGGCGCGGTGCTGGGACGGCTCAATCTGCCCGCCTGCGTGGTGCTGGGCAACTACGATGTGGCCTATTATGACGGCGTCCACACCCTGAGCCGCACTGCCATTACGGCCCTTTGCTGTCTCTGCCCGCCGGTGCTCTTTACCCTGGGGGCGCTGGCGGGGCGGCTGCGGAACGGGAAAAAGCCGGATGAAGCGTAACCATGGAGGTGTTACCATGCAAAACATGAAGCAAAAAAGCAATCGGATTCTGTTGATTCTCTTCCTTTTGTCCTTTGTTATGTACGCCGCGGTTTTTGCCTCCGCCTTTGCCGAGCTCCCCCTTCATATTTCGTCGTGGCATCAGTTTTTGCTGCTCTACGCCCATTTTATTCCCATGTTCTTCCTGGAGCTGCTGCTGTGCCGGACGGCAAAGCTCCGGTGGCGGCTGCTGGTCCCGGCCATTCCCCTGGCGTTGACGGGGCTCTGGTTCCTCAGCACGGCGGAATGGTATGTGATGGCCTGGATTCTCTTTGGCATCTGGTGCGCCGCGCCGGTGCTGGGCTGTGTGGCCGGATGGATCGTCTGGGCCATCGGCAAACGGCGAAAAAACGGGTAAGGCGGTTTACGACGGGCATGGGGTATGGTATGATGACCGTGAGGTGAACCAACTACCATGAGAATGCGAAAGAAACCCAATCTGATCCCCCGGATGGAGCGCTGCGCCGCCATGCTCATCCCGGACCCGGCGGCTATGCGGGGCCATTGGAAAGACGAAATGCCACAGGCCCGGGAGCTCCGGCTGGAGATCGGCTGCGGCAAGGGCCGCTTTACGGTGGAGACGGCGGCGGCGGAGCCAGACGTGCTCTTTGTGGCCATCGAGCGGGTGGCCGACGCCATGGTCATCGCCATGGAACGGGCCAACGCCCTGGGCCTTGCCAACGTCCGCTTCATCGACGCCGACGCCGAACGGCTGCCCGACTACTTCGCCCCCGGCGAGGTGCGTCGCATCTATCTCAACTTCAGCGACCCCTGGCCCGCCAACCGCCACGCCAAGCGCCGCCTGACCCACACCGACTTCCTGATGCGCTACCGGCAGGTGCTGCCCGAAAAGGGGGAAATCCACTTCAAAACGGACAACAAGGGCCTTTTTGAGTGGTCCCTCTTCCAGTTCCCCAAGGCCGGCTTTGCCCTGGAGCAGGTCACCCGCGACCTCCACAAGGACGGGGTGTGCGGCGTGATGACCGACTACGAGGAAAAATTCCACGCCCAGGGCGTCCCCATCCATCGCTGTGTGGCAGTGCTGGAAGCACTTCCCAAAAACATGGAAAACTGGGTCGATCCGCTGGACCGGGGCGGCCCGGCTCAGGAGGTCGTATCGGAGGATTGACCGCCGCCGTCCGCCGTACAGGGAAAAAATTCTCCTTTTTGTCCTGGAAAAACTATTGCAGTCCCGGGGGAACTTTGCCATAATAGGTAACAGAGCGTTTACAGAAAGATGACAAAAAAGAACAGCACCTTACAAAAACTGGGACGCCGGCGCAGTCCGGCCAAGAAGGAGAAAGAGAAATGCAGCTATCAGACATCTTCATGCTCTTCGGCGGCCTTGCCCTCTTCTTATACGGCATGCAGCTGATGAGCGGCGGTCTGGAAGTGGCCGCCGGCGACCGGCTCAAATCCATCCTGGAACGTCTGACCTCCAACCGCTTTTTGGGTATGCTGGTGGGCACCGGCATTACCGCCGTGATCCAGAGCTCCTCCGCCACCACCGTCATGGTGGTGGGCTTCGTCAACGCCGGGCTCATGAGCCTGAGCCAGGCGGTGGGCGTCATCATGGGCGCCAACATCGGTACCACCGCCACCGGCCTGCTCATCGCCCTGGACATCGGCCTCATCGCCCCCATCATCGCCTTCGTGGGTGTGGTGCTGATGATGATGAAAAAAAGCCAGAAGCTCAACTGCATCGGTCAGATCATCGCCGGTCTGGGCATCCTCTTTATCGGTATGGAGCTGATGAGCTCCTCCATGAAGCCCCTGCAGGAGTATCAGCCCTTCATTGACCTGCTGACCCATTTCTCCACCAATCCCCTCCTCGGCATTCTGGTGGGCGCCATCTTTACCGCCATCATCCAGAGCTCCTCCGCCAGCATCGGCATCCTCCAGGCTCTGGCCAGCACCGGCGTCATCGGTCTGGGCAGCGCCGTCTATGTCCTCTTCGGTCAGAACATCGGTACCTGTATCACCGCCGTGCTGGCCGGCCTGGGCGGCAACCTGAACGCCAAGCGCACCACCATCATCCATCTGATGTTCAACGTCATCGGCGCGGTGCTCTTTACGATTATCTGCATGTTTACCCCCTTTGTCAGCATCATCCAGAACCTCTTCCCCGGCAACGTGGTCACCCAGATCGCCACCACCCACGTGATCTTCAACGTGGTCACCACCGCCATCCTGCTGCCCGCCGGCAACCTGCTGGCCAAGGCCGCCTGCGCGATCCTGCCCGACCGGGCGGAGGAGAGCGGCAAGGAGCACAGCTTTGCCGACGCCGTCCGCATGGGCTCCACCTCCATCGCCCTCAGCGAGCTGAAAAAGCAGGAAAACGCCATGTTCCAGATGGCCTGCCAGAACGTGGAAATGGCCTTTGACGCCCTGCTGGACCGGGACAACCAGAAGCTGGAGGCGGTGGCCAGGCAGGAGGACCAGATCGACCTGGACAACGCCGAGATCACCCGCTGCGTGAGCCATATCTCCATCCGCGAGATGTCGGAGACCGACTCCGACCGGCTCAACCGCCTGCTCATCGTCTGCGGCAACATCGAGCGCATCGGCGACCACGCCATGAACATGGCCGAGTACCTCCAGCAGCTGGAAAAGCGGAGCCTTTACATGGACGAGGAGACCACCGAGGAGCTGGTGAAGCTGCGCACCCTGTCGGTCCACGCCCTGGGGGCCATCGACTTCAACGAGGAAGGCGAGGCCGAGAAAAAGCGCAACCTCTCCACCGTGGCCGTGCTGGAGGCCGACAGCGACGACAAAAACCGCCGCTACCGCACCGCTCAGATCAAGCGGATGCGGGCCGGCAAGACCGATCCCGAGGTCAGCATCCTGTACAGCGAGATCCTCACCGACATCGAGCGTATCCTGGACCACGCCCTCAACATCGCCCAGGCGCTCTACGAAAAGTAAAGCCATCCGTCCAAAGGGGCACGGTCCACCGTGTCCCTTTGTTTTTTCTTGCGCCGCCGGTGGGGCTGGGGTACAATGACCCTGTGGCTTTTTTAATCTGGTTTTAACACAAATCCAATGCCCTTTTTTCCTTCAGGCGGTATACTAATCAAAAAGCGAGGGCGAAAGGAGTTTTTGGCATGGCCATTACATTGGAGGACGTGGAGCGTCTCCGGGAAAAGGCGAACGTCTCTTATGAAGAGGCCAAGGCGGCGCTGGAGCGCAGCGGCGGCGACCTGCTGGACGCCCTCATTGACCTGGAGCGGCAGGGCAAAACCAAGACGCCCGGCGGCGGCGGGACCTATTCCACCCGTGCCGGCGCCTCCGCCCCCAGAGAGACACCCAGCGGAGACGGACGGCAGCCCTCTCCCTCTCCCCCCAGCGGCGGCGGACAGAGGCGGAGCCTGTGGGACCGTTTGCGGGAGTTGCTCCACACCCTTTTTCACGCGGTGGACCCCTCCACCCACAACCGCTTTGAGGTCTGGCGGCAGGGACGGATGGTCACCTCCATGCCGCTGCTCATTCTCATCATCGCGGTGATCGCCGTCTCTTGGATTACGGTCCCCCTGCTCATTCTGGGTCTGCTGCTGGGCTGGCGGTATCAGTTTTCCGGCCCCGACCTGGGCCGCAAGGACCTGAACGACGCCATGGACCATATGTCCCGCACGGTGGACGACATGAAAGCGCAGGTCCGGCGGAGCGCACGGGGCAAATAAAAAAGTCCGGCTCAGGGCCGGACGGGAGGGAATCTTATGGAAGAACGCATCCTCCTGGTGGAGGACGAAGAAAAACTGGCCCGCATGGTGGAGCTGGAGCTCCGCTATGAGGGCTATACGGTGGAAAAGGCCTTTGACGGCCGCAGCGGACTGGAAAAGGCCCTGTCCGGCGGCTTCGACCTAATTTTGCTGGATATCATGCTGCCCGCTCTGTCCGGCATGGAGGTGCTGCGCCGCCTGCGGCGGGAGAGCGACGTGCCGGTCATCATGCTCACCGCCCGGGACACGGTGGTGGACAAGGTCTCCGGCCTGGACTCGGGGGCCGACGATTACATCACAAAGCCCTTTGCCATTGAAGAGCTGCTGGCCCGCATCCGAGCGGCCCTGCGCAAGGGCGGCAGGGGCAGCGCCCAGAGCGCCTCCCAGCTGCTCACCGCCGGCGTCCTGACCATGGACCCCGAGCGGCACACCGTCACGGTGGGACAGACCGGCGTGGAGCTGACCCGCCGGGAGTTCGACCTGCTGCGCTATCTGCTGGAAAACAAGGAAAAGGTGGTCAGCCGGGAGTCCCTGCTGGACCACGTCTGGGGCTACGACTATATTGGCGAGACCAACGCCGTGGACGTGTACATCCGCTTTCTCCGGGCCAAGCTGGAAGAGCCCTTCGGCATCAAGCTGATCCACACCGTCCGCGGCGTGGGCTATGTACTGCGGGAGCGCTGAAGCCTTCTCTTTTACTGCTCCGGCACCACGGCGAAGAAGGTCAGGTCGGCGTCGCTGTCGTTGATGAGGCTGTGGGAATGGCCTTTGGGGCAGTAATGGCACTGCCCGGCGGAGACCTGCTCCTGCCCGTCGTCATAGAGGACGGTGCCGGTACCGGTGAGGATGTAGATGATCTCACTGTTGGTCTCATGGGTGTGGCGTCCGATGGACGCGCCGGGGGCCAGGCGGCCATGGAGCATACGATTCAGTCCGTCAGAGAACATTTTCGCCTCCAAAGCGCCTTCTCCGCCCTTAAAGCTGGGAAAATGCTCCTCATCCATGGTATTGTAGGGAATGATCATGAAAACACCTCCGTCAGTTGGACCGCACGAAGCGGTCTTTGGGTATCAGTGTAACTCCATTTATAACCTGTGTCAATGGAAGTCCATAGGAGGAAATTGGCTATGAACGAGAGACCTTGCGCGATTTTATATACCTCCCACACCGGCTTTACCGCCCGGTATGCCGCCCTGCTGGCCAGAATGGCGCGCATTCCGGCCTATGACCTGGGCGACCGCCGGGAACGGCTGCCCAGAGGGACCCCGGTGCTCTACATGGGCTGGCTGTGCGCCGGAAAGATCCAGGGGCTGGACCGGGCCCGGCGGCAGTACCGCGTGCTGGGCGTGTGCGCCGTGGGCATGGCGCCGCCGGACAGCGGACAGACCCAGACCCTCCAACGCAAAAACAACTGGGCCGATCTGCCCTTTTTCTACCTGCGGGGCGGATATGACCACCAAAAGGTCCGGGGCGTTTACCGCCTGATGATGAGCGCCATGGGCAAGGTTATGGCAAAAAAAGCCGGGCAGGACCCGGAGGCCCGCCAGCTCCTGGAGATCATGGAGAACGGCGCCGACTGGGTGACTCCTCAGGCGCTGGAGCCGGTGGCGGCGTGGCTGAAGGGTTAATGGCCCAAAAAGGCAGGTGACTCCAATGGCCAAGTCAAAACAGCAAAACACGGTGGGACGGATCAAGTCCTCCATCGTCATGCGCCTCAACTCCCGGCTTTTTCTCCGCTTGCTGGGAATTTATGTCTGTATGGACCTGCTGCTCTGTCTGCTGGCCTTCGGCGGGCTGGTGGTGTGGAGCGAGCATCAGTGCGCCTCCATCGCCGCGCTGGTGGAGACGCGGGGGGTGCCCTCCGCCGAGGCCACCGTCTGGATGGCGGCGGGGGATTATACCGTCTCCGCTCTGGATCGTCCGCCCCAGGGCATTTCCTATCCCTTCTTCCGGCCTTTGGACGGCCTGGAGGAGGCCAGACACACCATCGACCTGGGCGGCGGCCTGGCCCCGGACGGCCTGACCGTTACCCGGGCCGCCTACACCGTGGAGCTGTACAGCGGCGCGGGGGAGCCCTACGCCATCGTGCTTGACATCAACGGTCCCGTGCGGGTCATGCTCATCATCCTCCAGGTGATGATGGTCTGCCAGGGCATCAGCCTCCTTTGCAACCTCTTCAAAAACGCCGGCACCATCCGTCGCAGCCTGCGGCCCATCCAGGAGCTGGCCGCCGCCGCCAGCCGTCTGGGCCACGCCGACCAGATGTCCCCCGAGGAACTGCGGGCGCTGGCCGGCAAGCTGGACCGCATCAACGCCACCCATCTGGATGAGCGTATCTCGGTCAACGGCACCCAAAAGGAGCTGCAAACCCTGGCCGCCGCCATCAACGCCATGCTGGACCGCATCAACGAGGCATATGACTCCCAGATGCGCTTTGTCTCCGATGCCAGCCACGAGCTGCGCACCCCCATCGCCGTCATCCAGGGCTACGCCAACCTGCTGGACCGCTGGGGCAAGGACGACCCCGACACCCGTCAGGAGGCCATCGACGCCATCCGGCAGGAGGCCGCCTCCATGAAGGAGCTGGTGGAGCAGCTTCTCTTCCTGGCCCGGGGGGACAACGACTCCATGCACCTCTCCCCCGAGCTCTTTGACCTGACCGAGGTGGCCGCCGAGGTATACCGGGAGACCGAGATGATCGACAAGTCCCACGTCTTTGAGGGCAAGTGGAGCCTGCCCGTCCCCGTCCGGGCCGACATCGGCCTGACCAAGCAGGCCCTGCGCATCCTGGTGGACAACAGCGTCAAATATACGCCCACCGGCGGAAAGATTACCCTTTCCGCCGGCATCCGGGCGGGCGCCGCCATCTTGTCGGTGCAGGACGAGGGCCAGGGGATGCGGGCCGCCGACCTGCCCTATATCTTCGACCGCTTCTACCGGACCGATCAGTCACGCGCCCGCCAGACCGGCGGCACCGGCCTGGGCCTGTCCATCGCCCGGTGGATCGTGGAGCGCCACGGCGGCTGGCTGGAGGTCACCTCCTGGGAGGGGGTGGGCACCCGGATGACCATGGTGCTCCCTCTGGAGCACGCCGCCGCCGGCGGAGAAGAAGCCGCCAGGCAGAGCGCCTGAACCAACCGAACAGACCGCCGCGTGTTGTGAGGATGCACAATTCCGCGGCGGTTTTTTTGCCGTTTCTGGAGAAGGTGCAAAAAAATGGGCAAAGGCCCAATGGGCCCGGAACTTTTCCGCCTCCCCTGCGTCAAAGGTTAGGACAGCGGGAGCAGAAAACCGGATGCTCCTGCGCAAGTACATAACACTCAAAAAGGAGCGTTTTTGATATGAACCATCGTTTTTCCGCCCTCGCCCTGGCGGGCGTCCTCTCCCTGAGCCTGCTGGCCGGCTGTTCCGCCAGCGCCCAGCCCCCTGTCTCCCC
>NZ_JACLZC010000047.1 GCF_016901735.1 Pseudoflavonifractor phocaeensis
GGTTGTGGAAGGAGCAGTTTACCTCTCTCTTTATGCTCCTCTTTTGGCCCCAATATGATACAGACCCGGCTTACGCTTGATGCATAAGCCGGGTTTTTCGACAGACTGAAATAACCACGTTTTTTGAGATGGACGTTTTTCTACTTTAAAGTCGGTTACGGTTAAAGAACCAACTTGTGATCCACATTCTGAGCAAGATAATTTTTTATCAGAAGTCTTCGGTTGAACATAACAAACTGGTGGCTTGCCGTCTCCGGGACACTCGTCTTTAAACGCTAGAATATCATGAAACTCATTTAAGAATGGTCTGAGTTTTGGAAATCCATACTTTTTATACTGTACACCGGCAGCCACCAATGGCGCACCAATGCGTGCAAAATCCACCCACGGATCCGTGTCATTTTGTAAACTCCGGATAACTTGTAGGATTTTTGCGGACAAATCGGTTCTCTCTTGAGTAGTCATTCTAATTGACCTCCCTCACAAATATAAGTGTTTATTGCAGCTTCGTACATTATCTTAAATTTGTTTCGCAACTCTGCTGGATGTATGATTTCTGCATCTTTGCCAAACTTAAAGAAGTAAAACTCCGCTTGCGCTGTGGTACATTGAAAAACATATATACCGTTATCCTGCTCTCTTACGAAAGGAGGGCGCAAATGTGTTTGTCTGCGGTATTTTGTGACGCCGGCTTTTGTCAGTTTGACATGGATTTCTGTCTCATTTCCCACCAAGAACTGAACTCCGCGGGACGTAATCGTTTGGGATAGTTGTTTCCATAAAGACGCTTTGAGAAATGCACTTTTGCTTTTCTCCTGTCTGATTGATTTTAGTGCAGAAATTCTAAATGAACATGGACGCTTTTCGTCTTCTGAATTACCATATCGTGTGCAGTATCCTACAAGGTAATTAGTGGTAGAAAGCGGATCGCTGAGAATGTCATATGGATAAACACTATAAATGACATCTCTTCCAGTGACAACCCTAAGCTGACTCTTATCCCGGATAGCGGCCTGTATTTCTTCCATTAATGGGCTAAAATAAATCTTTTCGCGATCAATATAGGGCAATCTCGCGTATTCTTCAAGAACACATTTAATGTACTTTCCACGTTTAGTGTAGTATCGCTCTTCACAACATTCAGAGTTTCGTTCAGTTAGATATTCAAGATTTCTCTTGTTCAGCCAAAACTTAAAAGTTTTGCCACTCTCATATGATTTAGCCTTTTCTATAAGCCTTTCTTTTTTTTGAGAGACAAGCCTTTCCAATACTTGCTGCTTAGTTTTCTCGTCTCCAGGAATGTTTGACAGGCATTTATCAAGTTCTCCAATGAGGCGATTTAAGCTTCTGCCAATCGAGGCCTCTGCTAATGGGTAATAATATTCAAAAACCGTGTTAATAAATCCGGAAAGCTTTTCCTCCCCGAAAGTGAACATATCGCTTGAAATAACTTCATATGCCAAGGTGCTGAGATTGAGGTGTTGCTTATTATTACCACCTTGGTCTTCATCTTTTATTACGAATGGCATGATATCACCTCATTGATATTTTACCACATATTTCGCAAAAGTCCATAGTAATGGAACTAAATTAGATAAAATACCAGGATAATCTTCAAAAAACGGAACTAAAAAACTTTTGCTCTGTCCGTTTCAGGTTGTGGCGATAAGAGCTATAATGCTAATTGTCAACAGGAAGGAACAGTGGACAGGCCAAAGGGCCGGAAAGGGAAGGTTCATATGAGACACATGAATAGCAATCAGCGGGCCAAGTGCCACGCCATTATTCACAGTGCTAGCGCATCCGCAGGTGCGGTAGGTGCAGGACTGGCTCAGCTTCCGGGCAGCGATAACGCTATTATCACCCCTATTCAGTTGGTAATGACCGTCTTTCTCGGTAAAGTGTTTGGACTTGAGCTGACTGATAGTGCAGCAAGGGCTGCTTTGGCTTCGGTAGCGGCAGCAACGGTCGGGCGTACAGCGTCACAGCTTCTTATTGGATGGATTCCTATCGCCGGAAACATCATCAACGCTGGGACAGCGGCCTCTATTACAGAAGCAATCGGATGGTTGCTCGCTGAAGACTTTGCCAGCCAAGCTTATGCTGCATCATGATTCCTGTAGTCTCGTTCACAAAAACAAGGGTGTTTTCACCTACATTTAAGGAGGGTTCTTCATGTTTATTCTGTCTACTGTCCTCGCAGCATCCAGCCTCGGCGCTACACTTGGAGGTGCAATCGCCACACTCACAGGTGCATCTGTTGCCACAGGAACAGCAGTAGGAACTGTCGCCGGTGCCAGTGCAGGACTTATGATTGGTCTTGCAGAAGATGCGGAGCACAGCGAAAGTGCTTTCGCATGAGTTTTTTGGAGCCATTGGAAAGGAGGCTTCTAAGTGAGTATCAGGATGATGACCAAGAGATGCGCCCGTTGCCATCGCACATATACCTTTAATCCGTCCGTCGGAGATATGGGGCCTATCTGCAAACACTGCGGACATTCGCAGCTGTCGTTTCAGCTTTCCTATTTTTCAAATGGACCTATCAGGCTTCCCAATCGGCATCTAGAGCGGAGTTGAATGCGCTGCCCATTGCTGCTCCCGCGCAAAATACTTTCCCTATGAGTGAACAATCAACAAAACAAGTCCAACGAGGAGGTACTGCAATGTCTACATACAAACCCGGACGCCCCAACAAGTATAACCCTACCACTGGTGTGGGACAGAAGCCCCCTTCCAAACCCGGCGAATACCGTATTCGTGATGCGGGTGGTGCCATCTCCTACATTGGTGAGACCAACAACTTAGCTCGTCGTACTGGTGAACATATCCGCAGCGGCAAACTTTCTACCGGTCAAGCAGGGGCAGGCTCCATCGAATACAAGGTTGCTGATAGACGCTCAACATCTAACACTCGCCGTGAACATGAGCGTCAAAAAATTGCACAACACCAGCCCCCGCTGAACAAATCGAAGGGAGGCGAAGGACGACCCGCAGGGAAATAGCCCTGCGGGTTTCTTCATGCCAGAATAACCGCACGTAGGATTGCTCCCACGGGCGACGGTGCGGTCAATTTTCAAAGGGCTTATACACGGTTGCGGTTTTCAGATACTTAACAAGAACGCCGTTGAGTATCAAATCCGCATATTCAAGCGGAGCGTTATAAACGAGATAGTCCAGCTCTGACCTTTCGTACATATTGTCAGCTACCTCGTTTTCCACGGTGGCGCAGTCGATGGAGAGCAGCGTCCCGTCCGCCAGACGCAGCTCCACACAGGCAGTGTCCAGGTTAAACTTACAGGACAAAATCTTTCTCATGCTCGTTACCTCCCAATACTTAAATTTCAGTTGGTTTCCGTAGTGGCACAAGGGCCGTTTCGGTTGTTTTAGATACTTGCAAGCAATGCGTGTGGATAGCCACACACACGACGGGCAAGCAATGCGACTGTTAATACACACTCACATTTCCTGCCGTCTGCTTGTTGAGGGCAGCGCCCCCAAGCCCCTTTTGAACACAGAATTTCATTCTGTGGCTGCGCGTTCTCCAAACGCTTCTGAGGGAAATGCCAAAACGCTGTAACCCTCTCTAACCGGTACGTCATGAAACACGACGTACCCTATGGAACAAGTTGTTCCACCCACCCACCCGTATCGTTTCGGGAGCTACCGTGAAACAACGTAGCCCTGGAAAGATGGGGAGGCAAAACACCACCCCAGTTTTTTCCTTCCGCGACGGTGGCGACGGTCGCAACGGTGCTGAGAGTACCCCTCAAAACACCGTCGCGACCGTTGCGAGCGTCGCGCTTTACCCGATTACTTCAAACGCAGGTGCTTCCACCACCATGTAAGTTAGCCGGATACGCCGCCCGGCGTGCTTGGTTTTGTTCTCATACTTCACCTGATGTTCTTCCAGCAAGCGGCTGGCATTCACATTCAGATGTTTGGTGAGCCGGTTTACCGCCATATCCGTTTGAATCGCCTGAGCCAGCTCGGTAGGACTGCCTTCCCATTCCCGGTTCTCAGTAGATACGATCTTTGCTACGGCTTCCAGTACCGGGTCTGGAGGCTGCTTCCAAAGCTCATTCTCTGCATGGTCAAGCCCCCAAACCAAGCTCTCTTGGTCCTTGCTCAGATACAGCCGCTGATCCGGCTGGTCTCTGCCTACCACCTCTAAGGTGGCCCTGCTATCTGTCCGCTTTTCCTTCTGCATCAGGAGCGCCCCATCCGCACAGCCCAGCAAGCCCGTGGTGCCGGAGATCATCTCAAAGCTATCCCCCGCAGGCTGCTTTCTGGTGTGGTGGACGATCAGGACACAGACACCATATCGGTCAGCAAATTGTTTCAGCTTGCCAATCACTTCATAGTCGCTGGAGTAGCTGTAACTGTCACTCACCGTCTCCCGGACTTTTTGCAGGGTATCCACGATAATAAGCTTGGTATCACTGTGTTCCCGAACGAACTTTTCCAGCTGTTCATCCAGGCCGCCGCCGATCATTTTAGCGTTGGTGGCGAAGTGGAGGGAGCTTGTCCCCTCCACCCCGAACATTCGGAACATCCGGCGCTGTAAGCGGCTCTCGTCATCTTCCAGAGCAAGATAGAGCACGGTTCCCTGGTGGACTTTGTAGCCCCACAAGTCTTGCCCGGTGCTGACATGATGGGCGATCTGCGCCACCAGGAAGGACTTGCCGATTTTGGGCGCTCCGGCAAGGATGTACGCTCCTGTATAGAGCAGGTTCTCAATCACCGCGGACTTGCCCTCGAACACATTGTCCATCAGCTCGTCCAGGGTCACAGTATGCAGATATGCCGGGTCACTCATGCGGCGCATCTTCCGGTAAAGTTCCTCCAAATCTCTTTCGGGGGAATTGCTTTTTTCGTCTGGGTCTGGTATAGTGGTCTTGGAATTTTGAGAGATTGACTGCCCATCATCTGCGCCAACAGATGAGCTCTGGGCGGTCATTTTCTTTTTTTCATCGGTCATAGGCAAAGTCCTCCTGCATCCCGTTCATAATGGTAGCGATCATCTGGATGGTGTCCAGCAGCTCGTCGTTCACGCCCTGCCCGGCTTCGATCCGGCACAGCTCGTCCAGCACAGCGGCCAGCTGGTCCCGCAGGGCCTTATAGACCCTGGGGTTGCCCTGGACCACCACATCCCGGCAGAGCAGCCGCCGGATGATGTAGTCCTGCTTGGTCAGGCCGGTGAGCTTCACTGCCGTCTCGATCTGGGCGTCCTCCTCCGGGGAGACCCGAAAAGCCACGGTCTTGTTCCTCCAACGGTTATGCTTATCCAAATTCTTTGCTGACATTTTTAATTGCCCCTTTCCATGTTCAATTTATCCGCCATCTCCGCCTGCTTGGACGGAAACAGGTGTGCGTAGCTATAGGTGATGTCGATGCTTTCATGGCCCACCCGGTCCGCGATGGCCGTGGCAGAGAACCCCATGTCGATGAGAAGTGAAACCGCGCTGTGACGAATATCATGGATTCTGATACGCGGTACCCCGGCTTCTTTGGCTCCCCGGTCCATCTCCCGGTGGAGATAGCTCTTGGTGACGGTGAACATTCGGTCATCCGGTCCGATCCCGTAGAGCATCTTGATGTAATCCTGGATTTCTTCGGCCAGAAATTGCGGCATGGTGATGACCCGATTGCTCTTTTCGGTTTTGGGAGTGGTAATCAGATCCTGGCCATTCAACCGCTGATAGGATTTGTTGATGGTAACGGTGCGCTTCTCAAAATCAAAGTCCGCCGGGGTCAGGGCCAGCAGCTCCCCCTCTCGGATACCGCACCAGTAGAGGATCTCGAAGGCGTAGAAGGACAGCGGCTTGTCCATCATCACCTCGGCAAATTTCAGGTACTGCTCCTTAGTCCAGAACATCATCTCCCGGTTTTTCTTTTTGCCCATGCTGCCCGCCTTCTTGCAGGGGTTCTCTCGGAGGTTGTAGTACCGAACTGCGTGGTTGAAGATGGCGCTAAGCTGGTTATGGACCGTTTTCAGGTACACAGGCGAGTAGGGCTTACCGTTCTCGTCCTTATGGTTCAGCATCTCGTTCTGCCAAGTGATAATCTGCTGGGCGGTAATGTTGCACATTTTCAGTCTGCCGAAGTAGGGCAGCAGCTTGGTGCGGATGATATGGTCCTTGGTAGCCCAGGTGTTCTCCTTGAGCCGGGTTTTCATATCCGCCGTGTAGAGATCCACGAAACTCTTGAAAGTCATGTCCAGATCAGCGCTGGCCTTGTTGAGCTGTTCGCGCTCCCAGGCCTGTGCCTCCCGTTTGGTCTTGAAGCCCCGCTTCTGGGTCTGCTTGCGCTCGCCATTCCAGTCAGTATAGCGGTAGACCGCCCGCCAGGTGTTTGTCTTTTCTTCCTTATAGACTGCCATGATTAGCCCTCCTTTCCTGTCTTGCCATAGCAAAACTTCTCCATGAAAAAGTTCCGATTGACCCGCCCGGAGATGGTCAGATAGCCCTTCTCACGGAGTTCGGCGTTGAGCTTGTGGATCACCTTGTAGGCGTGGGACTTGGAGATGCCCAGCTCCTGGGCCACTTCCTCCACGCGCATAAAGTTTTGTGCCTGCATGGATAATACCTTCCTTTCCTCATTGATGGCTGCTGCGGCTGGATATTGTGTTCCGTAAATGCCTCCTCACTTTCGTCCGCCACTTTTTCCCGCAATGTATAACCGGGAATTGCGGCAGTTCTTTTTTGTTTATTGATTCTAAGCTATTATGCTTAGTCTATTGTCATTATACTAAGCATAATAGCTTATGTCAATCGCAGTACGCAAAATAAATTAAATAAAATTGTTTAGTATTCTCTTGACTTTACTAAGCATTTCTGCTACGCTTTCCCTAAAGACAATCAACGATTGGAGTGGATGATATGGCGATTGGCGAACGGATTCACTTTTTCCGTCTCCTGCGGGGGATGACACAGAAATATCTCGGCATGGCGCTGGGCTTCCCGGAGAAGTCCGCCGATGTGCGCCTTGCTCAATATGAAACAGGATCAAGAACCCCTAAGGCAGACCTTACCGCTGCCCTGGCCCAGGTACTGGATGTCTCGCCCCATGCCCTCTCTGTCCCGGATATAGACTCCTATGTGGGGCTGATGCACACCCTGTTTACCCTGGAGGACAACTACGGGCTCAAGATCAGCGAGATGGATGGAGAAGTCTGCTTGAAGGTTGATGTGCGGAAGAACAAGGATGCTGCCCGGCTGCACGAGATGCTCTGCTCCTGGCAGCAGGCCGCTGCCATGCTGGAGGCGGGTGAAATCTCTAAAGAGGACTATGATAAGTGGAGGTATCACTACCCGGAGTTTGACAACTCCCAGAAGATTGCTGGAGCTATATCACAGGAATTGAGTGATAGATTGTTAAAAGATTTGAACAGTGACAGGGGATAAGGAGAGATAAAGATGGTATTTGGAAAACGGATCCAGCTTTTCCTTGTAGATGGAACGCCAAATGGACGATGGATATGTGAATTATCTAACTGGACAGGAATTGCCTATAAGCTACCAAGAAACATGATTAAAGAAAGCGAGAAGCGTAGTGAACTTGCCTCTCCTGGTGTATATTTCTTGTTCGGTTATGATGACGCCAAAGATCGGCCTCTAATTTACATTGGTGAGGCGGAAGATATTATTAAACGCCTAAAGCAACATCTTGAGAAAAAAGATAACTGGAACGAAGCGATTGCGTTTATTAGCAAAGATTCAAATCTTAACAAAGCTCACATAAAATATTTAGAGAATCGATTCTATACTCTTGCAAAAGAATGTGACAGATACTCCATCGATAATAGTAATACCCCTACAAAGTCTTCTGTTTCAGAAGCAGAGCAGGCCGAACTTGAAGAATTCATTTATAACGCAAAAATACTGATTAATGCTCTAGGTCATAAAGCGTTTGAATCGTATTCGGAGGAACAACCTAATAATCAAGGCGAGAACCCTGTATTTTCGGTTTCTGCTGGCTCTGGAAAAGCATACGGGATGCGGACAGCGGATGGCTTTGTATTACTAAAAGGATCTTCTATTCATGAGGTATCAGCTGATTCCCTAAATAATGGGATCAAAAAGAAAGTTGAGCAAAGTCGGACTTCTGGTGAAATAAAAGATGGCATACTTCAAAACGACAAATTATTTTCAAGCTCTTCTGCCGCTGCTGCTTTTGCTGCAGGCTATAGTATCAGTGGCCCACAGCAATGGAAAACTGACCAAGGGAAAACCCTAAAATCATTTGAAACAGAATCTACATAATAAAAGAGAGCTAACTGACTAATCAAAATCAGTTAGCTCTCTTTTTATGAATAATGAAAAAGTGTTGCCAAATCGTTGCCACAAAGGGCCTTAATCCCTCAAAAACCCAGTAAAATCAGGCTTTTCTGGGCCCCTGAAATTATTCCCACTCGCCGAGTTAAATCCATTTCTAAACTTTTTTGTATAGAGGATTTGATTCGGTGTTATTTGTTTTGATACAGATTATCCTTATCCTATGGTCTATCCGACATTCTGCTATCAAAAATCTATCAGCCTTGTGCTATCAGTGGGTAATATTTACGCTTTATTCCTCGGGATCTTCTGATGGCGCTATGGAAGTCTCAAGCATTTTATTATAGAGGGTGTCCGCAGCTGCAACCAGATTATCTGTCATGCCAAACAGAAAATCTTTCATGACATTGTAGCGTATCATTCTATTCGTGTGTTTATTCAATCCTTCTGAAGATGCTAATTTATACTTTTTCAACCAATCAAATAAGACTTTCTCATCCTCAGTAACTTGTTTTGTCAAGTCCATGTCATTATTGAATGCAGAGTATAGCTTAACAAACTGTTGGAGATTAGATAAATATTCCTCTTTAAGACTGATGCTTGACCGTTGCATATAAAAGATAACTGAGAACAATGTGTAAAGTTGTGTTTTCTTCTTAAGAAATTTTGTTACATCATCTGAAACAAAAAACTTGGGGATAATGTCGATTGCTTCAAGAATTGCCTCTTTATCCTTCTCAGCATCACTATACCCGGATTGCAGTTCCTCATAGGCTTGATTCAATGCCGACTGATCTGTTTGGTCTATAATCCCTTTTCTGTACAACAAAATCAATGATGCGCAAAATTCCACATCTTTCATACGCTTGACATCTTTTGTGGTAAACAGATGTCGCTCGTCCCAAATTGCTATTTCAGACAACTCTCGAGCCAGTGAAGCAAACTCACCAGACATGCTATTACGTTTTTCCTGGTCGTTGAGGTTATAGTCCGTTAAATTTAGTCTATTGAACATCGTAATAATATCAGAACGCGTTGCCATTGGATCAATATCAATGACCATAAGCTGATAATTCCAAAAAGATTTCTTATCGTCAGGGTCAAGGTCTTTAAAAAATTTATTCGAGTACTTTCCCTTTGCAGACGCATCCAATAAATGCTGTGGCTTCAACTTAAACTCATTATTCACATAAGAGCAGATTGCTTTAATACGCTGTTGTCCATCGACAATATGCGTAATAGACGCACCTGTTTCAGGGTCAGTCTCTGCTTTCCAAAAAAATAGTACTGGAATAATCAGATTCAACAGAACCGTTTCAATTAAACGAATTTTGTCTTTTTCACTCCAAACTGATCTACGCTGATATGTTTCATCAACAACTAAACTTCCTTCGCTAAACATAGAAGTTATATCTTTGATGCTTTTTCTATTATCTGTGTAGTTAAACATTTCCTTGTTCCTCCAAATAGCGACGAGCCTTAGATATTCCGATGATTTGATATTCTTCCAAATCATCCCAGCTGCGATACAGTCTATATGTAATTGGATGAATAAACCCCAACTTATCCTGTAAAGAAACATTTATAGGGCGAGTTAAATTTTCCCACCGTTCACAAGGCCCTTTAATTTCCAGTAAGTCTTTTTCGTTAATATATCCGCGAAAAATGGACTCTGTTAATCGATTATAGTATCTTTGATTATACCATATTCCTTTGATAGTCCTAAGTTCATCCCAAAATTGTTGAAAAAGCTTATCCGATACTATCGCAATATCAATATCCGAGGAAGGTTGCCCCGGAATTTCGTCGTGAAAAGGCCGGAACAACTTATGCGGCGATAAGCTATATCCAGTCTTTGCACTCCCTACAATTTGTAGACTATGGAAGCTTATGCCAAGTTCAGTTGACACAATTTCTTTAAAGAAGTCCATTTTATCCACAAACTCATCTTGCGGGATATGCAAATAATCTGAAAAATACCAGTTATGAGATTTTACAATATGCTTGAAATAAAAACCTTTGGGTTCAAGGGATAGTAAATCCGCTTTTAAATCTTCTTGACCAGGCATTTTATTCTCCTATTCTATGCCGAAAAGCATAAATCCATTCATACAATTCACTTGCGATACCATATGAAAGTAGATATGGTACCCCATTTCCTACCATTTTAAATTTAGAAGATAAGGAAATATTTTGTGGAAGCTCAAACCATTCTGGCAAAGATTGTATTGCCAGCGCCTCGGCAACGCTGATTCTTCGTGGTAAATATGGATGCAAATGAACTTCGTTGTTTCCATATGCAGCCGTGGGTGAATACCTCCATCTATGAAGCCTTTTAAAAGACTTTCCTCTCGATTCTCCTTCTGGGATAGTAATATATTTTTTCATGTTTTTTATTGCAAATACATCGTGTCCATTAGGATGATTAAGAACATGATTTTGCTCAAACCAGTGTTGTACAGTCAATTCCGGAACTATATTTTCAGGCATAGCCATATCACCGTTCTCTACATATGGAGAAACCTCTGGCCAAGGAATTTTTTGAATATCATCAAGAGCATATGTGCGATTATTCCCAATTTGATATATAATGTTTCTGCCAAATCTTGTTCTTTTAAAGCCAATTAGAATGAGTCGATCCCTGTACTGGGGAACGCCATAACACAGTGCGTTTTCGACGGAATCAAAGAGAGAATATCCAGCTCGATATAATCTACGCTTTATACGGTCATAAAACTCTTTGTGTTTCTTTGTGCCCCACAATCCTCTCACATTTTCTAAAACAAAGAAATCTGGCTGACGCTTAATTATCAACTCCACATACACAGATGTCAGTTGTCCATTTTTTCCGGTTTCTCCTTCATTTTTCCCTGCAATAGAAAAATCTGGACAAGGAGGACCACCTATAAACCCTATCAAGTTATTTCTGTCATTGTTATACTCTGGAAAAGCTTCTTGCCATTTTTCATCCGACAAATAAACGCGTACATCTTCATTACTATAACCATAAATTGGAACATGGTTGTTGTTTCTTCTTGCGTACTGATATGCCTGCAAAAAGCGTTCATTATGTTCGTTGACGAAAACAATATCAAAGCCTGCATTCTCAAAACCTAAGTCTAAGAATCCCACCCCAGAGAAAAAAGAATATACCTGTATTGGCATTTTTCTTCTCTCCTAATGTGCTTAGCATCCATCAGAGCTGTGTTATTCTCCACCCAGAACAGTCCGTATTTTGCTAATTAATTGTTGTTCATTCTTCTTTTTTAGTTCGCACTCCCAAATCCGCAACACCATCCAGCCGCGCGCCTCGAACATGGCCGTTACTTCTTTATCATGCTTCATGTTCCGCTCGCGCTTTTTTTGCCAATATTCCTGATGATCGGCAGGGCGAGTGTTTCGGCAGTCATGCCCATGCCAGAAACAACCGTCCACAAACACAGCGATTTTCTTCTTTGGGAACACGAAATCTGGATGCCCTTTTACCGGGTAGTTTCTCCGCCAGCCTGTAATCCCGTTCTCCTTGAATATTTCAATCAACCGCAGTTCTGTGGACTTGTTCTTTTTAGATTTGACCTGACGCATAATATCAGATCGCTTTTCCGCATCGAAAACATCAGCCACGGCAATTCACCTGGCTTCAAACTCTATGCGAAGGCTGGGATCGGTTTCCGCCTCCAGCACGATCTTGTTGTATCGGTCAATGATGCCAGAGAGCGTGGAGTTTCTCTTGGACTCGTCAAAGAGACTATGCTCGTAGACGTTAGCGGACAAGAACTGCTGAATGTCCCACACTTCAACTCGCCCGGCCAGACCAGCATCCTCGGCAAGATTGAGTGCGGTATGCACGCGCTCGAAAATCGTGATGATGACGGGATGGCAACCAGCGCGGAGATTTGCCTTGCATTTTTCAATCAGCAACGCGCCGGGCATGGTCGTGCAGTGAATGACTGTATTTCCGATGACAAAATCGCCGTTGCGGTCTGTGGGGCCGTCCGCCACAGAGGCTCCATGAATTTCAAAAGACCCCTCCGGCAGGATCAAGCAAAGTTTCGCCGCCACAAGATGCTGCAACACTGTGCCGAGGTACTGCGTTCCGGCGTTCTGCTTTTGACGCTTTTTTGCCTGCTCAAACAGATCGTCCAGGTTCGCACCGATTGTTTTGGAGGTGTCGGCGGTCAGAACAAACGGTTGATTTCTAAAATACTCTCGTACCTGTTCGGCCCAAAAGTCCTCAACTATGGAGAAGTCTACCGCTTCCTCTGCGTTCCATGCGTTCAGAAAGTCCACATATTTAATCATCAGGCCCATGCTACCCCGGCTGGTTCTACCACCTTCAGAGGATAATTGCTGGGTGATGCCGTGTTCTCTCAAAATTTTCTTCAAGTTGGCCCCGCCAAGCCCCGCTACCTGTCCTTTACTGCTTGTCTGGAAGTCGTCGGGGTTCAACGGGAATGCCTTATCTCTCACCATGCGGGTAAACTGCACAACCAAAGAGAGAGGCCCTTTCGTAGTAATATGGTTTTCAGCTTGAAAGACTCTCAAGCGTTCTTCGGGACTAATCATTATATACCGCCTCCGCAATTTTGGTTAGGAATCGCTCCCCTATAAACTGCGCGACCGGCGCGGCCACTGCGTCGCCCATCGCTTTATATCCGTCGTTATAACTCCCGGGAAGTTCAAAGCTGTCTGGCGCTCCCATCAGTCTGGCCGCTTCGCGCACAGTCAAAAGCCGCGCGTGTATCTGACCATTTTTTTTAACTACAAGATACTGCTTACTGCTCCCGCCTTCCGGCGTCCGCAAGCAACCGGCAATTCCATCAAAGCGCAGCTCCAACTGCTGCGTTCCGTTCCTCGTCCTGCGATAGCCTGTGGCGTACACAGTGTCGTGCGCCCGCAATTTGCTCCAATGCCGTTCGGGAACCAGACGTAAAACATCGTCTTTATCAAAGGTTGCGTTATCCTCGACAATATCTTTGAGGAATACGGCACGGCGCGAGGGCTTTTCCGTATGCCACCAGACCCATCCCGGCAGTTCACGGCCCAATTGCGTTGCGGCGCTGTTATGGAGCCAGCATGGCCCGTCACCCACCAATTCCTCTGGAATGGGACAATCCTCCTGCACGGCGATAATGAATACTCTCGGTCTGGACTGTGGAACGAAGTGGGACGCATTCAGCAAAACAGCTCCGCAGCGATACCCTCTTTCCACAAGCGCCAAATGAAGAACCCGGTAATTATCGCCGCCGTTTGTCGAAAGCAGACCCGCCACGTTCTCCAGCAAGAGAATCTTCGGTTTATCGTCCATCTCATCCAACACTCGCAACCATTCCCACACCAAACCGCTGCGGGACGCATGGATTCCGCCGATAGAACCCGCCAGAGATAAGTCTTGACAGGGAAAGCTGGCCCATGAAAGATGAGCGAACGGTAGATCGGCCCCCTTGATGTTCTTGATGTCATCCAGAACAAACCGTTCGCACCCGAAATTGGCTTCATAGACGGCGGCCTTTTGTTCGCTGATGTCGTTTGCCCAAACAGGCGCGAACATCCCCCTTAGTCCATACGCCACAAGGCCGCTACCAGCAAAAAACTCATGCATCGTCCAAGGAGCAGAAGATAGGTCAATATTCTGTTTTTGATACACGGTGCTTTGAAGAATCATTTCTTTCCCTACCTTGTCCTCGTTTATCGCTTGTCGGTTTCTCGGCGTTTTCCGGGATAATCCAGATACGACTCATGCGCGATGCGCCTGCTATGCGGTTTTCTTTGCATAATATCTGAACTTGCCGCGGGGTCACACCCCATTTTTCGGCGGCTTCTTGAACCGTTATATATCCATTCACTTGCGACACCTCATAATCACTATGGATGCGAACACTACACCAAATATATTATATTCGTTTAAGCGAAATAAAGCAAGCCCTGACCTGCAATTTACAGAAGAAAGATCACAAAACGCCCGTGAAGTACCCTCCCCACGGGCGGCGTGCCATCACTTCTTTCCTTGCTGCAAGTTCTGGATATTCTTCTTTGCCAGCTCGCTGGCCGCCTTCCGGCGCTCTGCGCTGTATGGGGCATTCAGCTTGAAACTGAACCGCCCTTTCCTGATCTCAAATGTGAGACAACCATTCTCGTCATCGTCCACCAACCGGCACTCGGCTGGGTACTTTGCCGAATACTCGTTCAAACGGTTTTTAAGGGACGTGTTGTAGGTACACACCTCAATGATAGGGCTTGCCTCGTCAAAAAAGACGCTGGTTGTCTTTTGCTTCTTGGAAAGACCTGTTCTCATAAAACCTCCGCATTTTCATAAATTTTCTCCGGCTCTACACCGGCAAAAGTAAGCGGATTTTCAGATAGAAAGCACCCAAACGATACATGATTCAGTTCGGATGCCTCTATCCGTAAAAATCCTTTTTTCTCAGGTCTAAACGGGATTACCGCGCATCCCGGTCATGCCGCCGCTTTTGACTGCGTTTCTGCTCTTTTTCCACTTGTTCCTGCTGCTTGACAGCGGCCACCGTTTCGGCCACTCGCTCCGGCCCATAGGCCCGACACAGCCGGTGATAGTCTCTGACGGTTTCCTGCAATTCTGCATTTTCACCCTTGATCTCGTCCAACTGCTTTTTCAAATACGGAACCTCCGTATCATATTTGCGCTGCAACAACTCGAACTTCTGACAGACATCCAGATAAGCCCGGTAAACGGAGCGCACCACCTTGACGATCTTTTCCAACAGCGGCTTGGACTTTTTCTCCCGGTAGGATTTGGCGGACTCCATTCTATCGGGGAGTGGCAGCAGGTCCTCTGGATCGGAAGAATACTCGGCCGCCAATTTCTCCATGTGTTTTAGTTTAGGCGCTAATAGGCGGAGTTCCGTCTGCGCTTCTTTGGCCGCCTTCTCGGCTTCGGCCTTATCTGTCCGAAGCTGGCCGATCTCCGCCTGAACCTCCGATTTTTCTGTTTGCAGCTCCGCCAGACGCGCCTGCTCTCTTTCCACCTTAAACTGCGTCACCGTCAGATGTTCCTCGGAGCTGCCGCGCTCACCGCGCTCCACATCGGCGTACCCGGCCTCACGCATATACTGGAAGAAATCGTCCTGCAACACGCTATACGATTTTTTAAGGACAGGCTTGCCCTTCGCCGTTTTCAGCGGTTCGCCGGTGACTTCATCCAAAACCGGCTTGGACGCCCATTTCTTGCTCATACTGACCTGCATGACCGTTTCTTTTACCTTGCCAATCAACGACTTGTCCTTGCACCGTTTGGACCAGCGGATTTGCTTCTCCACCACCGGCACATAGACCACATGAAGGTGGTAGTGATACACATCCTGCCCCAGCGCCTCGGACATGGCCCGGTTGCGCTCGTCTGCGTGCATGACCGCCGACAGAATGTACTGTTCGCCGCCCACAATTTTGATTGCAGCCTGGTATGCGTCGTGGTAAAATTGTTTTGCGAAGTCATATCCGCCGTGGTTGAAAAAGTAGGCAGAGTTTACATCGAAGATCAGCTCGCCGAAGCGGAAAGCGTCCACCTTGATTCCCCGTGTGGAGATGATACCGTCTGCCTCCATCTGTTCAAACTGTTCCAGATAGCCGCCGTTAGGTTTCTTGAAGTGGACATTCAGATGGGAGCGTTCCGGGACAATATCCTGGTTGACATACGATTCTTTTTCACGCTCGTTGTGTTGCTGCGCGTTTTTCAGTTTGGGTGTGGTCAGTCTCATGTTTCTTGCGCTGGTACGATGGATACCGTCGCCTCTTGCCATAGAACTCCTTTCTCGCCCCACAAGGGCGGTTGAGATGCGGGTAGCTTTTGGGGATGCACTTCTGCGGAAGTGTAATAACCCACTATGATACTTTCATCCTGCGGCTGCAAAGTATCGTGGGCTCTCCGAGGGGGAGTGCGGCTCCTGCGGGAGCCTCGCCGCCTTTTTCGGCTTGCAGGTGATACCCACAGCCTCAAAATGCGGTGTGACCGGCGGACTTTTCGCTACCGTGTTTGCTCCAATTCCACCGTCCACAGGCCGGGAAAATCCACCGGATTCTCCCGGCCTTAGCCATCTCCAAATCTGCGGATTTTTCGATGGGGACAGGGGATGCGGGAAGCGTGTGCTGCCAGTCAATTTGCCTTGTCCGCCAGCCACAGGAGCGTGTCACGCTCCTGTCCATGCCAACAGAGGGAAAATTTACTTTGGTGCTAATTTCATTTGCGAGATTAGTACGAAAGTAAATTCCTGTTACCAGCGAAAATCCGGGAATACGCCGCGCCGGTCCAGGTACGCTTGCCGGGCCTGTTCCCGTTCTTCCGCGCTGGAATCAGTTTTATATTTGGCGTACAGCTCGTGCCGCACCAAGGCGTCCAGTTTCTGCTCCAATCCCTGCCGGATTTCATCCTCGTATTCGTCATCATAGCCGAGGTGATACTCCACCAGCGCCACGAACAGGTCATAGGGAATCTGCACATTCTTCATTCGCTTCCGTTCCTCTCCGCGACGGCTGCGACGATAGCGACGGTTGTTTGGGTGGTAGCATTTTCACCGTTGCAACCGTCGCTACCGTCGCGCCCATCCTCAACCACTTCAAAAGCCGGAGCCTCCACCAGCATATAGGTGAGTTTCACCTGCCGCCCGGCGTGGCGCGCCCTGTTCTCGTAGCCCACATGATATTCCTCCAACAGCCTGCCGGATTTGACATTCAGATACTTGGTCAGCGCGTTTGCAGCCATATTAACCTGCGCTGCTGCGGCCAACTCCGAGGGAGAGCCCGTCCACTCCGGTTGACCGGCATTGACCATCCGGGCCACCGCTTCCAACACAGGGTCCGGCGGTTCCTTGTGCGGCTCCGTTTCCATGCGCTCCAAATTCCAAATCTGGGTTTCCGGGTCCTTTTTCAAGTAGAGAATCTGGTCCTGCTGGTCGCGGCCCACCACATCAATGGTGGCTTCCAACGCGGTCCGCTTTTTCTTCTGCATCAGCAACGAGCCATCGGCGCAGCCCAGCAGGCCCGTGGTGCCGGAGATCATCTCGAAAGCGTCCCCGGCAGGTTGCTTCCGGGTATGATGAACGGTCAATACGCAGATACAATGTTTGTCCGCAAACTGCTTGAGCTTGCCGATGATTTCATAGTCGCTGGCATAGCTGTATGCCTCGCCTCCCACCTCCCGGATTTTCTGCATGGTGTCAATGATGATGAGCTTGGTATCTGAATGTTCCCGCATGAAGTTTTCCAACTGCTCGTCCAGACCGTTCCCGATTTTTCCGGCAGCGGTGGCGAAGTGAAGATTCGGGGTATCGTTCACGCCATACATCATAAACATCCGGTTCTGAATGCGCTGGAAGTCATCCTCCAATGCAAGGTAGAGAACTGTTCCCTGGTGGACCTTGCAGCCCCACAGCGCCTGCCCGGTGCTGACATGGTAGGCGATCTGCGCCACCAGGAACGACTTTCCAATCTTGGGCGCACCCGCGAGGAGATACGCCCCCGAATGGAGCAAATTTTCAATGATGGGCGGGCGGCTTTTGTAGGAGGTCTGAAACAGCTCGGTCATGGTGAGCGTGTGCAGGTATCGCGGGTCGGCCATACGCTGCATCTTGCGGTACATTTCCTCCAGACTTTCCGTAGAATTTTCCGTTTCCCCGTTGCGTTTTGCCTCTGAAACGGGTATACTGTTGTCAGAATCTTTTTGAATGGACTGCCTCTCATCTGCGCCAACAGATGTGCTTCGGGCAGTCTTTTCTTTTGCGTCAATTCCCATAGACAGTGTCCTCCTGCATCCCGTTCATAATGGTTGCGATCATTTGGATGGTGTCCAGCAGCTCATCGTTCACGCCCTGTCCGGTCTCAATGCGCCGCAACTCGTCCAGCACAGCGGCCAGTTCGTCCCGGAGGGCCTTATAGACTCTGGGATTGCCCTGCACCACGACCTCCTTTTCCAGCAGCCGCCGGGTGATGTAATCCTGTTTCGTCAGGCCGGACAGCTTGACGAAGATTTCAAGCTGCTCGTCCTCCTGCGGAGACACTCGGAAAGCCACCGTTTTGTTCCGCCAGCGGTTGTGGCGGTCAAGATTTTTCATAGACATTGTTTCAAGCTCCTTTCTCAGTTTTCAGTGAGTCCAACTTGTCAGCCATTTCCACCTGACGGGTGGGGAATAGATGAGCATAGCGGTAGGTGATGTCGATACTCTCATGCCCTACCCGTTCTGCGATTGCCAAAGCGGTAAATCCCATGTCAATCAGCAGGCTAATATGGCTGTGTCTCAAATCATGTATGCGAATGCGTTTTACCCCAGTTTCTTTACAGCCCCGATCCATCTCACGGTGGAGATAGTTTTTACTGACAGGGAAAATACGGCTGTCCGGTTCCACACCATAGAGCTGCTTGAGATAGTCCTGTATCTCATCGCACAGAAAATGTGGCATCTGGATAACACGGTTACTCTTGGGCGTCTTAGGTGTCGTGATGACATCCTGTTTGTTAAGTCGCTGATAAGATTTGTTGATGGTAACGGTATGCTTCTCAAAGTCAAAGTCCGCGGGCGTCAGTGCCAACAGCTCGCCTTCCCGGATTCCGCACCAGTAAAGCATCTCAAATGCATAGAACGAGAGGGGTTTGTCCATCATCGCCTCAGAAAATTTGGTGTACTCTTCCCGCGTCCAGAACAGCATTTCCCGCCGTTCTTCTGTTCCCATATTTCCCGCCCTCTGTGCCGGATTGACTTGCAGGCCGTAATATCGGATTGCATGATTGAAAATTGCACTTAACTGGTTGTGAACCGTTTTCAGATAGGTCTTGGACAGGGGCTTTCCGTGACAATCTGTAAGATTGCGAATTTCATTCTGCCAGTCAATGATGTCCTTGGCCGTAATCTCCGACAGCTTCCGCTTGGCAAAGTAGGGCAGAATCTTCTTCTTGATGATGCTTTCTTTGGTGAGCCAGGTATTGAGCTTCAGTTTGGGTTTGATGTCCTTCTCATATAGAGAAACAAAGCTCTCAAAGGTCATATTTACATCGGCCTGTTTCTCCATCAGGAATTCCCGTTCCCAGGCCAACGCCTCTTTTTTGGTTGCAAAACCGCGTTTAAGCTTCTGCTGGCGCTCACCCCTCCAGTCCGTGTAACGGAACTGAACATACCATGTTCCGTTGTCTTTATTTTTGAATGCGGCCATATTCAGCCCTCCTTCCTTTTCGTCTCAGTCCTCGTACCGTAGAATTTTTCATGAAAGAATTTCCGGTCAATCCGGCCAGCAATCGTGATACAGCCAGTCTGTGCCAGTTCCTCATTCATTCGCTTAATGAGTTTATAAGCGTAGGGTTTAGATACTCCCAGCTCCTCAGCCACTTCATCCACACGCATAAAAATCTGTCCTGCCATACGCAAAAATACCTTCCTTTCCTTGTCGTAATTGTTTCTCGTTTGCCGTTTCACCCTTCAGACTCTGACAGGCAACCCTTCCCGGCGCTGTGTCGTTTGTTTTTCTCCTTGGCACGCTCATATCGTCGCCTGCTTCCCTGGAGAAAGTATCTGTCGGACGGTCATTCAGTTTTGCTTCGTCTGAAATTCCCCCTCTCACCTTACAACGGACATTTTTTTGCCGTTTGGCGGGTATTTAATTTGTAAAATTTTTATGACTTAAACTTATTTGTTTATATCATCTTCATTATACTAAGCATAACGGTTAAAGTCAAGTGGCTTACAGAAAAATATTAAATAAATTTGCTTAGATTTCTCTTGACTATCCTAAGCATTTCTGCTATGCTAAAATTATCAAGAATCCAGATTGGAGTTGGCCGTTATGGCGATTGGAGAACGCATTCACTTTTTCCGCACTCTGCGGGGCATGACACAGAAATATCTTGGTATGGCGCTGGGCTTCCCGGAGAAGTCCGCCGATGTGCGCCTTGCTCAATACGAGAACGGGTCGCGGACGCCCAAAGCAGACCTGACTGCTGCGCTGGCACAGATATTGGATGTTTCTCCTCATGCCCTGGCTGTGCCAGACATCGACTCCTATGTGGGTCTTATGCACACGCTGTTCACGCTTGAGGATCGCTACGGACTGAAAATCTGCGAGTGTGATGGAGAAGTACATCTTCGGGTGGATGTGTTCCAGGGAAAAGAAGCGGCCCGGTTCCATGAGATGCTCTGCGCCTGGGGAGAACAGACGGCCAAGCTGAAGTCGGGAGAGATCAGCAAAGAGGACTACGACCGCTGGCGTTACCGCTACCCGGAGTTTGATACCACAGGCCATTGGCATAAGGTTATCCCTTCTCAGGGCCTCAGCGATATGCTGGTAGAGGAACTGAACAAGGACAAGAAAGGAAAATAAAAAAAGGTCTAACCGACTTGCAAAAATCGGTTAGACCTTTTCTCTTGGATAAGTTTTTAATCTGCACCTGCAAACCGCCCGTTACCTGCCAAAAAATCAGCAAGTATGGATTCGACGAGTGCTATCAATCTGCTATCAAATGGGGAATTTGAAAATCAAAAAGTCAGTGTTTTTAAGGGTTTGCGGGCCCTCATATCCACTTTTTGCTTATTCCCACTCGATCGTGCCGGTGGGCTTGGGCGTCAGGTCGTAGCATACCCGGTTGACGCCCTTTACCTCGTGGGTGATCCGCTGGGTAATATGCTGCAAAAGCGCAAAGGGGACATCCTCCACCGTGGCAGTCATGGCGTCCACCGTGTTGACCGCACGGATGATCACCGGCCACTCGTCCGCCCGCTTATCGTCCCGCACGCCTACCGACTTGAAGTCAGGCACAATGGTAAAGTATTGCCAAACCTTGCCCTCCAAGCCGTTCTTGGCAAACTCCTCCCGCAAAATGGCGTCGCTCTCCCGCACCGCCTCCAGACGGTCCCGGGTGATGGCGCCCAGACAGCGCACGCCCAGACCAGGTCCCGGGAAGGGCTGACGGTACACCATGCCGTCCGGCAGGCCCAGCGCCTTGCCGACCACACGCACCTCGTCCTTGAACAGGAACTTCAGCGGCTCCACCAGCTCAAATTGCAGGTCCTCCGGCAGCCCGCCCACATTGTGGTGGGCCTTCACCGGACCGCTCTCCAGAATGTCCGGGTAAATGGTGCCCTGAGCCAGGAATTCGATGCCCTCCAGCTTGCGGGCTTCCTCCTCAAAGACCCGGATGAATTCCGCGCCGATGATCTTACGCTTTTTCTCCGGCTCGGCAACCCCGGCCAGCTTGTCCAAAAAGCGGTCTACCGCATCCACATACACCAGATTGGCGTCCATCTGGTTGCGGAATACCTCCACCACCTGCTCCGGCTCCCCCTTGCGGAGAAGGCCGTGGTTCACGTGGACGCACACCAACTGCTTACCGATGGCCTTGATGAGCAGCGCCGCCACCACCGACGAATCCACACCGCCGGAAAGCGCCAAAAGTACCTTCTTTTCTCCCACCTGCGCCTGGATCTGGCCGACCTGCTCGTCGATAAACGCCTGTGCCAGCGCCGCGGTGGTGATCCGCTCCATGGTCTCGGGACGCTTGTTGTTCATACTTTTCCCTCCGTTTTTTTCTGCCGGCTTGCCCCACCGTGCAGCCGTTCTCCCATTTTGGATAAATTTATTATACCCGCTCCTTCCCGCTTGTGCAAGCACCATCTCCACGCGAAAGGATGATTGCTCCCTCCCACCAAGTAAGGTATAATGGAACCGTCCCCCATCTCAACCAATTGTGAGGTGTTCCAAATCATGAAGCTATTCCACCTGTCCGACCTGCACCTGGGAAAACGGGTCAACGAATATAGTATGCTGGAAGATCAGCAGTACATTTTGGATCAGATCCTAAACCTCATCCGCGCGGAGCGGCCCGACGCCATCCTGATCGCCGGCGACGTCTATGATAAGTCCGTCCCCTCCGCCGAGGCCGTTACCCTCTTTGACCGCTTTCTGGTCTCCCTCTCTCAACTGGACCTCCACACCTTCGTCATCAGCGGCAACCACGATTCCCCGGAGCGCATCGCCTTCGGTGGCCGGCTGATGGAACGCAGCGGCGTCCACCTCTCGCCCGTCTATGACGGCCAGGTCTCCCCCGTCACCCTCACCGACGCCTTCGGCCCGGTGGACTTCTATCTGCTCCCCTTTTTGAAGCCCGCCCACGTCCGCCGTTTCTTTCCCGACGCACCCATCCAGTCCTATTCCGACGCTCTGAAAACCGCCGTGGACGCCATGGACGTTTCTCCCCACCGGCGCACGGTCCTCCTGACCCACCAGTTTGTCACCGGCGCCGCCTGCTGCGACTCGGAAGAGCGCTCGGTGGGCGGCTCTGACAATGTGGACGCCGCCATTTTCGACCCCTTCGACTATGTGGCCCTGGGGCACCTCCACGGCCCCCAGTCCGTGGGGAGAGATACCCTGCGCTACTGCGGTTCCCCCCTTAAATACTCCTTCTCCGAGGCCAGGCAGGAAAAATCCGTCACCCTGGTGGAGCTTGGCCCCAAGGGCTCCGTCTCCATCCGTACCCTGCCCCTCACTCCCATGCGGGATCTGCGGGAGCTGAAGGGGACCTACGACGTCCTCACCCGCCGGGATTTTTACCAGGGCACCGACTATCCCAATACCTATCTCCATATCACCCTCACCGACGAGGAGGACATCCCGGATGCCGCCGCCAAGCTGCGGATTCTCTACCCCTACCTCATGAAGCTGGACTATGACAACCTGCGCACCCGGACCAGCGCACAGCTCCTGGCCCTGGAGGACGTGGAGCGGCAGTCCCCCCTGGCCCTCTTTGAGGCCTTTTACAAGCAGCAGAACAATCAGCCCATGGGAGAAGCCCAGCAGGACCTGATCCGCGGACTGATCGAAACCATTTGGGAGGAGGACGCACCTTGAGACCTCGGAAACTGACTCTCTCCGCCTTTGGCCCCTATGCGGGACGGACCGTCCTGGAGCTGGACAAGCTGGGCCGGCGGGGCCTTTACCTCATCACCGGCGACACCGGCGCCGGCAAGACCACCCTTTTTGACGCCATTACCTACGCCCTCTACGGCGAGCCCAGCGGCGACAACCGGGACCCCTCCATGTTCCGCTCCAAATACGCCGATCCGGATACCCCGACGGAAGTGGAGCTGGTTTTCTCCTGCGGCGATAAGACCTATACCGTCCGCCGCAACCCAGAATATGAGCGCCCCGCCAAACGGGGCCAGGGTACCACCCTCCAGCGGGCCGACGCCCAATTCACCTATCCCGACGGCCGTCTCGTCACCAAAACCAGAGAGGTCAACGCCGCCGTGACCGCCGTCATCGGTCTGGACCGCAGCCAGTTCTCCCGCATCGCCATGATCGCCCAGGGCGACTTCCTCAAGCTGCTGCTGGCCTCCACCGATGAACGCAAGGCCATTTTCCGTCAGCTCTTCCAGACCGGTTATTATCAGACTTTGCAGGAAACGCTGAAAGCCGAGCACGCCGGCCTGCGCGCCGACTGCGACAAGGCCAGAGCCAGCGTCTCCCAATACATCGACGGCATCCGCTGCCCCGACGACCACCCCTGCACCGCCGCCCTTCAGGAGGCCAAGGCGGGCAAGCTCCCCTTCCAGGAGACCGCTCAGCTGCTGGAAACTCTGATCTGCCAGGACGAAGCGCGGCAGACCCAGCTCTCCCGTGATCTGGCCCAATTGGAAGAGGAACTGGCGGACGTCAACACCCGTCTGGGGCAGTGCCAGACACGCGCCCAGACCAAGGACCAGCTGGAAAAGACCAGCGCCGAATTTACCGCCCTCACCCCCCAGGTCCGGCAGCTCCAGGCCCGGCTGGAGGCCGAAGAAGGCCGGGCTCAGGAGCGGCAAAATGTGGAAGGCGCGCTGGCGGCAGTGGACGCCGAGCTGCCTCGTTATGAGGAGCTGGAACGCCTTCAATCCGATCTGCGCCAGGCCAAAACCCAGGGAGAACAGGCGGACAGCGCCGCCCTCACCCTATCCCGCCAGCGGGACGAGGTCAGCCATCGGCTCATACAGCAAAAGCAGGAGCTCACCGCGCTGGCCCAGGCTCCCGCCAGAGCAGAGCAGCTGCGGCAGCAGGAGGAAACCCTCCTCCGCCGGCAGCAGGAGGTCCGGGAGCTGGACAGCGCCCTGACCCAGCGGAAAAACTGCCTCTCCCAGCTGGAAGCCGCGGAGGGCGACTACCAGACCCTGCGCCAGCGGCAAAACGATATCCGCCGCCTGTCTGAAGAGGGGGAGGCCCGTATCCAGGCCCACAAGGCCGCCCTCCAACCGCTGGCTGCCGCCGAGGCTCAGCAGGAGAGCCTCCTCCACCGGCAGCAGGAGATCCGGGAAGAGCAGAAGGAGCTGGACCGCCTCTTCCAAATGGAGGCGGCCTGCCGTGACCTCTCCCGACAGCTCAGGCAGGCACAGGAGACCTATACCGGCCTGGCCCAAACCGCCGACCAACTGGAAGCCGTCTATAACCGCACCCACCGCGCCTTCCTGGACGAGCAGGCCGGCATCCTGGCCCAAAGTCTCGCCGACGGCCAACCCTGTCCGGTGTGCGGCTCCTGCAGCCATCCCGCCCCCGCCGTCCTCTCCCGCCAGG
>NZ_JACLZC010000048.1 GCF_016901735.1 Pseudoflavonifractor phocaeensis
GTGCGGCGGTGGGCAGAGGGGAGGCGGAAGGAGCGGTGGGTGCGGCGGTGGGGATGCAGCCCCCCAAAAAGAGGGCGCAGAGCAGGAGCACACAGGTACAACGGAGCTTTTTCCTCATTTCTTTCGTCCTTTCCTGCCGCCAAAGGTCTTGCGGACCTGGGGGCGTTTGCCCACCTGTTTGGCGGAGCGTTTTTCCGTCAAGGCCCGGCGGGGACGCTGGGGGGGCGCAGTCTTTTCCCGGTCGGCCGGTCCAAAGTCCACCCGTCCGGAGGCCACGTCCGCCGAGAGACAGCGCACCTCCATGGGTTGGCCCAAAGTGTGGGCCTCGCCGCTGGGACCGGTGAGGGTCAAATGGGCCTCGTCGAAGTCGTAATGCCGGGCGGGGAGCTGTTCCACTCCCAAAAAGCCCTCGGCTCCCTCGCTGGTGGTGAGGAAGAGGCCGAACCGGGTCACGCCGGACACCACCGCCGGGAAGCAGTCACCCACCCGGGCGGCCATATAGGCGGCTACATAGCGCTTGTCGATCTCCCGCTCGGCGGTCTGGGCGGCCAGCTCCCGGCGGGAGGACTGGCGGGCGGCTTCCGGCACCGACGCCGAAAGGAGCCGTCCCTCCCGGCTGTCCAGCGTGCCGTCCAGCCGGGCGGTGAGGATGCGGTGGACCATCAGGTCGGGATAGCGCCGGATGGGGGAGGTGAAGTGGCAGTAGTCCGCCGCCGCCAGGCCGAAATGGCCCAGAGGCTCGGCGTCATAGCGGGCCTTCATCATGGCCCGGAGGACGGCGGAGTGGACCAAAATCTCCTCCGGTCTGCCTCGGGACTGGTCCAGCAGCTTTTGGAGGGTGTACTGCCCGCCGTCCTTCACCGGGTAGCCCAGAGGGGCCAGCAGGGTGCGCAGCGCCTCGGCCTTTTCGGCGGCGGGCCGTTCGTGGACCCGGTAGACCCCCGGGCCGCCCTCCTCTTTTAAGAAGCGGGCCACGCACTCGTTGGCCTGGAGCATAAAGGACTCGATGATGCCCTCGCTGATCCCCGGCTCCCGCTTGGCAAGGCCGATGGGCTGGCCCAGGGCGTCGCACCGCACCACCGTCTCTCCCTGCTCCAGATCCAGGGCCCCGCGGGCCCGGCGGCGGGCGGCGAGCTTGTCGGACAGGACCGCCATCTCCCGCAGCATGGGGAGAATGTGCCGGTAGCGCCGGGCCAGCGCCTGGTCCCCGCCGGAGAGCAGGGTGTTGCAGTCCTCGTAGGTCATGCGCTCGGTGGAGCGGATCACCGACTTATGGATGGAAGCGCCGGTCACCCCGCCGCTCTGGTCCAGGGTCATGATACACGAGAGGGTGAGCCGGTCCACCTGGGGATTGAGGGAGCAGATGCCGTTGGACAGGTCGGGGGGCAGCATGGGGATGACCTGGTCGGCAAAATAGACCGAGGTGCCCCGCTGAAAGGCCTCCCGGTCCAGGGGGGAATTCAGGGGGACATAGTGGCTCACGTCGGCGATGTGGACCCCCAGGGTAAAGCCGGATTCCGTCCGGGTGAGGGAGACGGCGTCGTCCAGATCCTTGGAGGAGGCGCCGTCGATGGTGATGATGGTCTCCTCCCGCAGGTCCAGCCGTCCCTCCAGCGCTTCGGGAGGGACTTCCTGGGGCACGGCGGCGGTTTGGGCCGCCACGTCGGCGGGGAACTCCCGCACAATGCCGCCCTCAAAGAGGAGGGCCTCCACCGCCGCGTTTAGGGAGCCGTCCCGGCCAAAGGAGCGGACAAAGCGGCCCATGGGGGGCTGCTTGGCGGTGCCGAAGCTGGTGATCTTGGCGGCGATCTTGTCCCCCGAGCGGAGGGCGTCGCTTTTGCCCACCAGCAGGATGGGGACGCGCAGCTTTTCGCCGTCGGGGACCAGCCAGTTTTCCCGGCTGTGCCGCCGGACGGAGCCGATGACAGTGGCGTTGGCCCGGCCCAGGACCGCGGTGACATGGGCGCAGGGACGGCCGTCGGGGCGGTCGGGCGGGTCCAGCCGGTAGGCCACCAGGTCGCCGTGCCAGGCGCTGCCCTCATGTCCCGGCGGGACGAACAGGTCCTCTTCCCGGCCGGCGGCGCCGTCCGGGGTGATAAAGCCGAAGTCACGGCCGGCGGCCTGATAAATGCCGGCCAGGGGTTCAGATGGATTCATAAAATCTCCTCTCCGTCTAGCAGTTGAGTGGGCGGCGGCGTGAGACGGGTGCAGCAGGCTGCCCGCCAGCCCGATCCGCCGTAGCTTTGAAAGTAAAATCCGTCGAACAGAGCGCCCGCGCCCGGCTGGAGCAGCGGGACGGCCAGGGAACGGGGGGAGCAGTCCAGTCCCCGGCCGGTACATTTGCACAGGCTTTCCTTTAATGTCCAGAGGGTGTAAAAATCCTCCCACCGTTGGCCCTGCCGGGAGAACCACTGAAATTCCCGGTCGGAAAGAGCAAAACGGGGCAGTCTGGGCCGGCGGGGCCGGATGCGTTCCACATCGCAGCCCACTTCCTCGTCGCCCAGGGCGCACAGAGCCCAGGACCCGCTGTGGCTCAGGTTGAAGTGGGGACCGCCGGGCAGGAAGGGCTTGCCCCCCGGTCCGCGCTCCGGTGAGCGGACGGGACAGCCCTGGCGTTCCAGCAGCGCGGAGAGCATGGCGTGGGCGGTTTCCTTGCTGTTTTCCCGCTGGCACAGCCACAATTGTACCATAGACATCCCTCCTTCCCTCCATTGTACCCGATTTCCCTCCTCAATACAACGAGGACTTGCGCGTCCCGCCGGAGGCGGGTATAATCGTACCAGCGCTTGATGAGGAGGAAATCATATGACCGCTGAACGCTATGCCAGATGGTCCGCGCCCTTCCGGCGGCGGCCGTGGGCGGTGTCCGCCCTGGGCAAGGCCAACCGGTTTTTTACCCTGCTGTGCTATATCGGCTATCCGGCCCTGCTGCTCTGGCTGCTGGTGGGGCGGGATCAGCGGCTCTGGAAGGCAATTCTGGTCCCCGCCGTCTCCTTTGTGCTGGTGAGCCTCTTTCGGAAAGGGGTCAACCGGCGGCGGCCCTATGAGGCGCTGGACATCCAGCCCCTGATTCATAAGAATACCAAGGGAAAGTCCTTCCCCAGCCGCCACGTGTTTTCCGTGTTCGTCATCGCCATGACCTGGGGGTGGATCTGCCCGCCGGCGGGCGCGGCCTTGATGGCGGTGGGCGTGCTGGTGGCCCTCATCCGGGTCATCGGCGGCGTCCACTACCCCAGCGACGTGCTGGCCGGGGCCGTCATCGGCGTCCTCTCCGGCCTGTTCCTCTACCTCTAACCTCCTTTCTTTCGAGAAAGAAAGGAGGCAAAGAAAGCTTCCATCTGCCCCCAGACTGCGGTCTGGGGGCTCCCTTTTCCCGCCACACGCTGCAAGCGCCCGCAATCCTGCAAGAGCGACGTAGGGGCGCCATACATGGCGCCCGCAATCCATCGAATGTAGGAAGAACTCAGGCGTTTGCATAGAAACGGGCAACCCCTACGGGGGGGAGAGGATCGCATTGCGCCGCCCGCGCAGGGCCGTCCCCCCGGGGCAGCAGGAAAAATGCGCATATACACGTTCAACAGAAAAACATCCGCCGGCCCAACAGAGGACCGGCGGATATTTTGTACGATACGTTTGGGAAGGAAAGGGCTCCGGCTTAAGCGGCGGCGTCCTCCGCGGGACGGAGGGCGTCAAACGCCATGAGCATCTTCGCCAGCTCGGCCCGCTGGGCGGTGGCGTTGGGACGGAGCGCGCCGGTGTTGTCGCCGGTCATGACCTTACCGTAGTAGCAGACCGACATGCCGTCCAGGGCCCAGGCGGGGATCTGGCCGTAGTCGGGGGCGGCGGTCATGCCCTCGCCGGTCTCCACGGTAATGCCGTTCAGCGCGGCATAGCGGGCCAGAGCGGTGGCCAGCTCGGCGCGGGTCATGGCGGCGTCGCCGTTGAAGAGGCCGGCGCCGTTGCCGTTGCTCAGGCCGGTATCCTCGGCCCAGGCGGCGGCGTCCGCGTACCACTTGCCGGCCACGTCGATGAAGGAAGCGGCCTCGGTGACGGCGGGCTTGCCGGACATGTTATAAAGGGTCTGATACACGGTGCCGCGGGTAACGATGCCGGCGGGCTCAAAGCCGCTGCCGGTGCCCTGCATGTAACCGGCCTCGGTCACATAGGCCACGGCCTCGTCGTACCAGTTGCCGGAGGCAGCCTCGGTGACAACGGTGATGCGGCCGTCGCCGGTGGGATTGGCATAGGCCTCGCCCACCACGCCGTCCAGCTTATCCACGATGTAGTTGATGAGTACGGCGTTGTCGATCATGACGCTGTCCTGGAGCAGGGTGTCGTCCTTGAACATCACAAAGCCGTCGCCGCCGCTCTTGAGCATGTAGTTGTGGGAGGCCAGGGTGTAGGTCTTGTTCAGGTCCAGCGGCTCGCCGCCCACCATCACGTCCTTGACGCGGTAAGCGCCGTCCACCTTCACGAACTCGCTCTCGTCGTTGAGAACCACGGAGGAGGGGATGGTGGTGTCAATGGTGTAGGTCAGGCCGGAGACCTGGAGGAAGCCGCCGTTCTCCTCGGGGCAGAGGCGGGCGCCCATCTCCAGGGCGTCCAGGATGTCCTGACCGGTGGTCTCCACCAGGCAGGCTTCGTTGCCGAAGGGGTGGACGTTGATGATGGCTTCATAGGTGATGTCGCCGGCGGCGATGTCGGCGCGGATGCCGCCGCCGTTGACGAAGGCGATGTCAGCGCCCAGCATGGCCCGGTAGGCGTCGGCGCACAGGTCGCCCAGGTTGGTCTCGGCGCTGCGGACGGCCCGCTCGCCGGTGACGGGGTCCAGGGTGGTGAGGGCCACGTCGGTCTTGGCCACCACCTTCTGGAGGACGTCGGCGAACTCGTCGTTGATCTTGGCGATGAAGTCGGCGGTCTCGGCGTCAGCCTCGGTAAAGTCGCTCACAAGAGAGCAGGTGATGTCGCCGGTGGCGGTGTCGATGACCACCTGACCAATGCTGGCCAGCTTGGTGCCGGTCTGGGCCAGATACACGTCCTCGCCGTCGGCGTTCTTCACGGTCTCCTCATAGGACTCGTGGGAGTGGCCGTCGATGAACACGTCGATGCCGGTGGTGTTGGCAATCACGGACTTGGAGGTCCACACGTCGGTGGAGCCCTCGTTGCCCAGGTGACCGATGGCGACCACGTAGTCGGCGCCGGCCTTGGCGGCGGCGTCCACGGCGTTCTGCACGGCGTCGTAGAGGTCCTTGCCCTCGTTGCCCTGGGCGAAGCTGTAAATATAATTGCCCTCAGCGTCCTGGAAGTAGGTGGGGGTGGACTTGGTGAAGGACTCGGGGGTGTCGATGCCCACATAGCCCACGGTTACGTCGCCGTATTCCACCAGCTTATAGGCGTCCAGCACGGGGTTCCCCTCCAGGTCGGTGAGGTTGGCGCACAGATAGGTATACTGGGCCTGCTCCTTGGCCAGGGTGAGGAAGTTGTCCATGCCGTAGTCAAACTCATGGTTGCCGGGGATGGCCAGGTCATAGCCCACCTGGTTCATGATGTCCACGATGTAAGAGCCCTTGGACAGGGTGCCGATGGGGCCGCCCTGGATGGCGTCGCCGGCGTCCACCAGCGTGACGTTCTCCGCGCCGTAGGTCTGCTCCATCTTGTCTTTATAGGCGGCCACAGTGGCATAGCCCAGGTTGGTCACCGCGCCGCTGTCGTCGGCGGCCTGGTCGATGCCGCAGTGGACATCGTTGGTGTGGAGGATGACGATTTTGCCGTCCTCTTCCGCCGCCAGAGCGGGGACGGAGAGGCCCACCGTCATGGCCGCGGCCAGCAGCAGAGACAGCGCCTTGTTCGGTTGTTTCATACAGACATTCCACCTTTCATCATCAGTGCAAATGGTCAGGTTCCCAAACGTGACAGACTTATAGTACCAAACCGCCCTCGAAATTACAAGAGGGGAGAAGAGAAAAACGCCCCGGCATGGGACCGGGGCGCGAAAAGAGGATTCAGCTGATGTTGCCGTCTTTGTCACAGGTAATGGAGCCGGTAAGAGTTACTGTGTCACCGTCGGGGCCGTCAAATTTTGCAGCGCCATAGACAGAACTACCGGAACAATACTCCAGATGGTTGTCCAGGTCCCAGCCTTCATGGTAAATATAGTAGACAGCTTCTACAGCGGTGGCCTTGCTGGAGTTTCCGTCATATTCAAACCAGCCTTTCAGGAGATAGCCGACAATCTTACTCCCACTCCAGGTCTTACATGTAAATTCTTTGGTAGCGTATTTTTGGTTGCTGCGAGAAAGGGAAGAAATAGTAGTTACGATTTCGATATAAGTCCCATTTTCAAGCTCAATGATTTCCGTAGTAGATGTCTCCGAACTTCCTGCGGCAGAAACGGAGCATACAGAGAGAGAAAATATCAAAAGCAGAGTGATAAAAAATCGAATATATTTTTTCATTTTAAGTCGCCCTCATAATAATAGACAATATTGGAAGTATTTGTGGAATCAGGACTCGGATAAATTCCAACAAGAACATATTCTGTGGTTACGACCTCAATATATTTGTTGGATTGAACCCCACAAAAAATGACAACACTTACAAAGACAAGTGCCAGACACAAAGTGATACTGAGAAGAGAAACACATACGATCCGGTGAAGCAAGGTGTGATAGAGGCTATCAAGACCATACTCCCCCAGTAATTGAAAGGCAAACTGTTCAGGGCTGCCGAACGTAGTTTCCCAAAGTTCTGTCGAGGCATCCGGATGATCTTCCAAAAAGGCGTCGATTGCCTGCTCCGCTCTTGTAAGGAAGCGTTTACGTTCTGACCGGGAGCAGACCAGAGATCTCTTCACCTTCCTCAGATACAGCCATTTTTGAAGGGAGGCTCTGTGCATGGGTCTCACCTGCCTTCCAGTCCAGGATCTGGTACACGCCGCCCATAAAGCGATCCAGTACCACGAGTAAATCATTCAGGTAAACGTTCCCCTTCTCTGTGGTGCGGTAATACTGCCGCCGCCGGCCGTCGGGGGCCATACGCTTGTCGCCCAGCTCGATAAAGTGGGCGTCCAACAGACGGTAGATGATGGCATAGGGAAAACTGACGTTCAGCCGTCCGCCGCTGCGCTCCGCAAGGGTCTCAGTCATCTCGTTGATGTACATTTCCTTTTCCCGCAGCAAAAACAGCACCAGCAGCTCCGTGATGCCTTTTTTCAGGTTTTCCTCCAGCCCCTCCGGCGAGGTGCTGGTTTTCTTTTTTCCCGTGGATTTGACCAATTCTTCTGACATATTGCAGCCTCGTTTCTTGGGATAAGCTATTTGTAATCAGTATAGCAAACCTGGTCAGACTTGACAAGAAAAAAATGAAAAATTTCATTTATTGTAAAAGATTGTAAAATAGCAGAGAAAAATAAATTGACAGATGAACCATAAAGCGCTAATATAAAGAAGAAAAAATTGGTATTTTGACCCAATTTTTCCAAAAAGGAGGGAAACAAATGAAAGCAAGAATATGGAATTCCCTGCTGGCGGCACTGTGCGCGGTCTGCATGACCTTTGGTTCAGCGGCCCTGGCCGCGGAGCCTGCGTCCCAGCTGACCACCGACAGCGTGACCCATGAACTACCCCAGACGCTCACCACCGATCAGGTGGAGTGGTACGGCTCGGCGGAATTCTGTTACTGGAAGATCGCCGTTCAGAACCGGGGGAACGCGGACATCAAGATTCAGCTCTATCAAAACGGCACCAAGGACACCCTGATCCGCTCCATGGTCGTTCCGGCCCATAGCTCCATGTCCTTTTACACCAATCCCAACGAGGAGGAGCAGGTGCTCACGGACGGACGCTATCACCTGACCATTCTTTCGGTGGGCGGCGACACCCGTTTTGACGGTACGCTGTGGTATCGCTTCTCCACCCAGCACATGGCCGGTACCAACGGGAGCGTCAAGAGCTTTACATCGCTGGCCACCGAGAAAATTCACCAGGTGCAGATGCCCTATAACGACGGTTCGGGACAGAGCGGCGTGGGGATCTGCTCCTTCACGGCTGACACGGCGGATTTCTCCTTTGCCGTGGACTTCCTGCCAGACAGCGGCGCTATGGGGCAGGGGTACTACTATGTACAGCTCTGGCAGTCCCATCCCGACGGCACCGATACCAAGGTGGGCGAGGCGGTGCGGTGCGCCTTTGGCAGCGGCGTGACCTGGGAGAACTGCCTGACCATCGGCGAAATGTATTATGTAAAGGTGAGTTCCACCGATGTGACGCCGGATGGGGCGTTGTGTCAATACACCTGGACCACCTGGAGCGCCCAGAACAGCTGATACGATACGCAACAACAAAAGCCCTGACGGTTTTCCGCCGTCAGGGCTTTTGCAGAATCGTTTTTCGATTTCCCGCAAGAACGGCCCTGCGCGGGCGGCGCCAGGCCCTTTTCCCGAAAAGGGCCTGGACCAAAAGGGGCAGAAGGGGGGATACCCCCCTTCTGCACTTCCCCCAGGTGCGCCGAAACCCTGCCGGGTATCGTTCCCCTTTACCCGCAGGGGGCTCCCTGTGCGTCGGAAGCAACACTCACATCACCCCACCGCCCAACCTCGTAGGGGCGACCCTTGTGGTCGCCCGCTTCCATGCAAATACTTTGACCTTTCCTGTTCCGCATTCCACTTCTTCGAAAGACGAAGCCCTGACGGTTTTCCGCCGTCAGGGCTTTTTGCTTGGGTGTTACTTGGTGGCCCACTCGCCGGTGGCGGCGGCCCGGAGGTAGGCGTTAATAAAGCCGTCCAGATCGCCGTCCATGACGCCGTTGATGTTGGAGGTCTCATAGGCGGTGCGGTTGTCCTTCACCAGCTGGTAGGGCATAAAGACATAGGAGCGGATCTGGCTGCCCCACTCGATTTTGAGCTGGACGCCCTTAATGTCGGAGATCTTTTCCAGATGGGCTTCCATCTTCAGCTGGACCAGCTTGGCGCGCAGCATACGCATACAGTTGTCCCGGTTCTGGAACTGGCTGCGTTCGGTCTGGCAGGAGACCACCACGCCGGTGGGCTTGTGGATGAGGCGGACGGCGGAGGAGGTCTTGTTGACGTGCTGGCCGCCGGCGCCGGAGGAGCGGTAGACCTGCATTTCGATGTCCTCGGGGCGGATATCCACCTCCACGTCGTCGGGGATTTCGGGCATGACCTCCACGGCGGCGAAGGAGGTCTGGCGGCGGGCGTTGGCGTCGAAGGGGGAGACCCGCACCAGACGGTGGACGCCGTGCTCGCTGCGGAGGTAGCCGTAGGCGTTCTCGCCGGTAATCATGATGGTGGCGCTCTTGATGCCGCCGTCGTCGCAGTCCTGATAGTCCATGGTCTTGCACTCAAAACCGTGGCGCTCGGCCCAGCGGGTGTACATCCGGTAGAGCATCTGGGCCCAGTCCTGGGCCTCGGTGCCGCCGGCGCCGGGGTGGATGTTCAAAATGGCGTTGGAGGCGTCATACTCGCCGGTAAAGAGGGTGGAGAGCCGGGCCTCCTCCATCTCCTGTTCCAGCTTGGCGTAGCCCTCCTCCAGCTCGGGGATGAGGGACTCGTCCTCCTCCTCGTTGCCCATCTCACACAGGGTCATCAGGTCGGACCACTCGCTCTTGCGGCGGGCCTGACCGTCCAGCTTGCTTTTGAGCTGGGCAATGCGGCGCTGGACCTTCTGGGCCTTTTCCAGGTCGTTCCAGAAGCCGTCGGAGGCGCTCTCCGATTCCAGCATCTCGGCCTCCCGGGCGGCTGCGTCCAGACCCAGGGCCTGGCCCAGCTCCTCCAGGTCGGGCAGGAGGTTATTCAGCTTGACTTTATACTCGTCGAATTGAAGCATATTCTTCCACTCTCACTCTTTCAGATTCCAATATCGTGCAGTTCATATATTATATACGAATCAAGCCGGTCTGTAAAGCAAAAGCGGAAGATTTTCGTCCTGTGAAGGGGGAGAACGGGGCGGACGTCACGGCGCGGACAGGGGGAAGGAGAGGGGGAGGTCATACTCGCTGCGCCAGGTGTAGTAGAATCCAAGCTCCACGGTGTCATAGGGATAGCCGGTGAGGGAGAACTCCTCCACGAAGTGGGTGTCGGGGAGGGGGAGTTCGTCCTCGGTGTTGGGCCAGAGGCATTCCGCGTGGTAGTTGCTCCAGCCGCCGGTGACGTCGTGGACCACGCCGTCGGGGGTCCGGTAGCGGTAGGAGGAGATGTTGTAAAACGTCAGATTGGTTTCGCTCCAGTCCTTGGGCTTGGGGGCGATGAGGGCCACCGCTATGGTGGTATCGCTCCGGCGGTGGAGGGAGAGGGTCACGCCGTCTGGCAGCGTGCCCAGCACTTCGCCGGTCTCCAGATCGACGGGGATATATTCCCGTGCCGGGTCCAGCCAGGTGGAGCCGGTGAGATGGACGGTGAGGGATTTGGGGCGGTCAAAGTAGGTGGTGTCGAAGAGGAAGGAGGTCCCCATGGCGGAGAGGCCCAGGCTGGGTTGGTAGGTCTGTCCGGTCTCGTCCTCCAGATAGAAGTCCAGGGTCTGGAGCTTGGCGGTGTTGTCCGGGTGCTCCTCCACGATGAGACGGGACTGGGTGGGCCAGCTCTCCACGGTAAAGCGCAGGCGCTGACCGTCCACTTCCATCCAGCCGGTCTCCCCTTCGGTGCGGTGGTCGTTGAGGACCGAGGTATCCAGCGGGACGGTGAAGATAAATTCGGGCAAGGTGTCCCAATCGGTGGAATGGCCGGGGCCGTCCGCCCGGTGGAAGCCCTTTACCTTGCAGACAATGCGGATGGTATCGGGGAAGAGAAAATCATCGGAGACCGGGTAGGCGGAGATGGCCTCCTCCAGGCTTCCGCCGGGGAAGTCGCCGGAGATGCTGGAAAGGGGCAGCTTTTCCCCGTCCAACGTCTGAAATTCAGCGAGAAGCTGGTAGGTGTCATAGGGGCCGTCGGCCTCCACCAGCAGGGTGAGCTGGGCGTTATCCAGAATGAGATAGGAGAGATCCAGGGTAATGCCGTCCACCGTCTGGGACTGGCCGATATACTGGGCATAATTGTGCTGGATGGCCGCTTTCAGGCTGGGAGAGAAGGCCACGGCCTGCAAAAGGGGCAGCAGGGCGGGCACATGGGCGCAGGCCAGCGCCACGGGAAGGGAGAGGTTGACCAGCAGCACGAAGGCGGTAAAGACGCCGGCCAGACTGGCGGCGGGGATACCCAGAAAGCGCTTCAAATTCCGGCGGCGGTTTTTGGCCTTGGCGCGGGTGAGGGTGTATTCCAGGGCTGGCGGGGTCTCCTCCAGCTGGGTACAAAGGGCGCGGTATTCTTCCAAACGGTCCATGTTCACACCTCCTCTTGGTCGTCCAGGGCAAGGCGCAGCAGAGAGAGGGCCTTGCGCTGGCGGGTCGATACGGTACCGGCCGGGATGGAGAGGGCCTCGGCGGTCTCGGCGATGGTGCAGCCCGAGAAGTAGCGCAGGGCCACCACCGCCCTCAGCTCCCGGGGGAGCCGCTCCACCGCCTGCCGGAGGGGCAGGGCGTCGTAGGCCTCCACGGCGGTGTCGGGCAGCTCCGCCATGGTCACCTCCCGCCGCCGGCGTCTCAGCTCGTCGTTGCATACGTTGATGAGGATACGGGTCATCCAGGTGGTGAAATAGCGCTCTTCCCGCAGCTTGCGGCAGTGGACCAGACCCTGATAGACCGCCTCGTCCACCGCGTCCAGGGCGGCGCTTTCGCTGGCCAGGTAAATGCGGGCCGTGCGGTAGAGCCGGGTTTTCAGAGGGTCCAGTTGGGCGGCAAATTGTGCTTGCGTCATGGCCTCATTCCTCCTTTCACCCATTAGACGGTTTTGTGGGGCCCTTTCATTTCCGACCGGAAAGAAAATTTCGCCATGAGGGGCGCTCTTGCGGCGGTGGTGCGGCTGTGATAGAATAGAGCCCAAATGTAAACGGACGCGGAGGTCATAACGTGAAGGAATTGGAGATCCTGCCCATCCCGCTCATCCAGTGGTACCATGAAAACGCCCGGGTATTACCCTGGCGGTCCGATCCCACCCCGTACCATGTATGGCTCAGCGAGATCATGCTCCAACAGACCCGGGTGGCGGCGGTGCTGGACTACTACCGCCGGTTTCTGGAGGAGCTGCCCACCGTGGCCGACCTGGCGGCGGTGGAGGAGGAGCGGCTCATGAAGCTGTGGCAGGGCTTGGGCTACTATAACCGGGCCCGCAACCTGCAAAAGGCCGCCAGACAGGTGATGGAGACCTACGGCGGCGTCTTTCCCGGCACCTATGAGGAGATACTGTCTCTTGCCGGCGTGGGCGATTATACCGCCGGAGCCATCGCCTCCATCGCCTTCGGCGTACCGGTGCCGGCGGTGGACGGCAACGTCTTGCGGGTGGTGTGCCGTATCACCGGCGATGAGGGGGACATCACCCGGCCGGACACCAAAAACCGCATCCGGAAGGCCCTGCTGGACACCATGCCCAAGGCGTTTCCGGGCGATTACAACCAGGCCCTCATGGAGCTGGGGGCCACGGTGTGCCTCCCCAACGGCGCGCCCCTGTGCGAAAAGTGCCCAGCCCGGGCGTTCTGCGTGGCCCACATCACCGAACAGACTGGCCGCCTGCCGGTCAAAGCCCCCAAAAAGGCCCGGCGTGTGGAAAAACGCACGGTGTTTCTGATCTTCCATGAGGGGAAGGTGGCCCTGCGGCAGCGCCCCAAAAAAGGACTGCTGGCCGGGCTGTGGGAGTACCCCAACGAGCCGGAGGCCGACGTGGGACAGCTGGCGGAGTGGGGGATCACGCCGCTGTGTCTGGACCACGGCGGAACGGGGAAGCATATTTTTACCCATATCGAGTGGCATATGAGCGCTCTGGCGGTGGAGGCGGCGGACGGCCATCTGCCCGACGGCTGGGTATGGGCCGACCGCCGGGCGTTACAGGAGCGCTACGCCCTACCCAACGCCTTTCAGAGCTTTATGGGCTTAGCCCTTGACCGAACGGAGGAGACAAGTGAATTTTAGTCAAATCGTAGCAGAACAGCGGCGGTATTTCAACAGCGGAGCCACCAGGCCAGTGGAGCACCGGGTACAAAACCTGAGAAAGCTGCTGGCCGCCCTGGAGACGTGGGAGTCCCGGCTGCTGGCGGCCCTGGACGCCGACCTGGGCAAGGGCGCCTTTGAGGGGTGGATCACCGAGGTGGGCATGGTGCGGAGCGAGCTGCGGGAGGCCATCCGCCATGTAAAAAGATGGAGCGCCCCCAAACGGGTTCAAACTCCCATCACCCAGTTTCCCGGGCGCAGTTATGTCCTGCGGGAGCCCTATGGCGTGGCCCTCATCATGGCGCCCTGGAATTACCCGGTACAGCTCAACCTGATCCCGCTGGTGTCCGCGCTGGCGGCGGGGTGCACCGTGGTGCTGAAGCCCTCGGCCTATGCCCCCGCCACCGCCGGGGTGCTGTCTGAACTGCTCTCGGAGACCTTCCCGCCGGCGCTGGTAAAAGTGGTCACCGGAGGCAGGGCGGAAAATACCGCACTGCTGGAGGAAAAGTTTGACTTTGTTTTCTTTACCGGCAGCACCGAGGTGGGCAAGACCGTTATGGCCGCCGCCGCCTGCCATCTAACTCCGGTGGCCTTGGAGCTGGGGGGCAAGTCGCCGGTCATCCTCACCCAAAAGGCGGACGCGGCCCTGGCAGCAAAGCGCATCGCCTGGGGAAAATTCCTCAACGCCGGTCAGACCTGCGTGGCCCCCGACCATGTATGGGTGCCGGAGGAACTGAAAGATGCCTTTGTGGCGGAGCTGCGCAAAAATATTACCCTTTTTTATGGGGAACACCCGCTGGAAAGCGAGGATTTGCCGTCTATTATCAACGAAAAGCATTTCCGCCGCCTGCTGGGCCTGCTGGGAGAGAGCAAGCCCGCCATCGGCGGCACATGGGACGAGGAGACGCGGAAGCTTTCCCCCACCGTACTGGTGGATGTGGACGAATCCCACCCCGCCATGGGAGAGGAGATCTTTGGGCCCATTCTGCCGGTGCTGACCTACCAGAGCTTGGGAAAACTGCTGTCCCACCTGCGGGACGACTGCCCCCGGCCCCTGGCCTGCTATGTGTTCAGCCGGGACGAAACGGAAGCCAGAAGAATCATGGCGGCGCTCCCCTTCGGCGGCGGCTGTATCAACGATACGGTGGTCCATCTCACCAACAGTGCGCTTCCGTTTGGCGGCAACGGCGAGAGCGGCATGGGCCGGTGTCACGGCCAATGGGGGTTTGAGACCTTTACCCACAAAAAGGCCGTCCTGCAAAAGGGACGGCTGGAAGTACCTCTGCGCTACCCGCCCCACGGCGGGAAGGGACTGGAGATCGTGAAAAAGCTGATGTGAGGGAGTAGAGAATCAAATGGCGAAGCTATATTTTCGGTACGGTGTGATGGGGTCCAGCAAGACGGCCAACGCCTTGATGGTGCGCTACAACTACGAGGAGCGGGGACAGGACGCCCTGCTGGTCAAACCGGCCATTGACCAGCGGGACGGGGCGCGGTTTGTGGCGTCCCGGGCGGGGCTGACCCATCCGTGTGTGTATTTTACCGATCTGATGGCCATGAGCCGGGAAGCGCTGGCGCCCTATGCCTGCGTCATTGTGGACGAGGCTCAGTTCTTAAGCCGTGAGGAGGTGCGCTATCTGGCCCATCTGGTGGATGATTTTAATTTGCCCGTCATTTGCTACGGCCTGCGCACTGATTTTAAGGGGGACTTGTTCCCCGGTTCGGCGGAGCTGCTGGCCTCGGCGGATGTGATTGAAGAGGTCAAGACCATCTGCTGGTGCGGCAAGAAGGCCACCTGCAACGCCCGATTCGACGCCAACGGCGTGGTCCTCAAGGAGGGGGAGCAGGTGGTGCTGGGGGCCAACGACCAGTACATCGGCCTTTGCCGCAAGCACTGGAAGGAGGGCAACCTGGGCCCCGACTTCCGGCGGGGGGAGCCGGTATGAGGTGCAGCCTCTGTCCCAGAAGGTGTAACGCCCTGCGCACCGAGAGAGCGGCGGAGGGGAGATGCGCCATGCCGTCCCTGCCGGTGGTGGCCCGGGCGGCGCTCCACTTCTGGGAGGAGCCGCCCATCTCCGGCAAGCGCGGCTCCGGAACGGTGTTTTTCTCCGGCTGTCCGCTGGGGTGCGTGTTTTGTCAAAACGAGGTCATCAGCCACGAAAACTTTGGGAAAGCCATTTCGGTGGAGAGCCTGCGGGCCATTTTTGCCGACCTGAAGGCCCAGGGGGCCCATAACATCAACCTGGTCAACCCCACCCACTTTGCCCACGCCATCCGCCGGGCGCTGGACGTGCCGCCCGGCATTCCGGTGGTGTGGAATACCGGCGGCTATGAGCGCTTGGAGACCCTGGGGGCCATGGAAGGCAGGGTGGATATCTACCTGCCCGACCTGAAATATACCCGCACCGAGACGGCGGCCCGGTGCTCCGACGCCCCCGATTATCCGGAGACGGCCAAAGCGGCCATTGCGGAGATGGTGCGGCAGGTGGGGGCGTGTGCCTTTGACGAGGAGGGAATGCTCCGCCGGGGGGTCATTATCCGGCATCTCATCCTGCCGGGGCGTCTGGCCGAGGCCAAAGAGGTCATGGACTGGGTGGCCGAGACCTTTCCGCCGGGCATGGTGCTCTTTTCTCTCATGAGCCAGTACACCCCCTGGGGGAAGGCCAAAGAGCTGCCCGGCCTGAACCGCCGCCTCCGGCCCTCGGAGATCCGCGCCGCTCAGGACTATATGGCCCAGCTGGGCCTGGAGGGCTTTACTCAGGACGACGCGGCGGCCAAGTCGGAGTACATCCCAAATTTTGACTTAACCGGTGTAGAACAATAGGCAGCAGGTTTCCCGCTCCGGCGCCGCTGCGCGCGGGGCGCCAGGCCCTTTTCCCGAAAAGGGCCTGGACCAAAAGGGGCAAAGGGGGTTTTCAGACCCCCTTTGCAATCCCCCGGGCGGTCCGCTCCGCGGAGGGGTTACCTGGCCACAAACTTGATAGGCGAAAAAGCCCCGAACCATCCGTCAAACAGAGGCATGGTTCGGGGCAAAATTGTTTTCTAAGTCTGTACGGCTTACCGGACGAGCGCTGGATGGAAGCTTTCTTTGCCTACTTTCTTTCTCGAAAGAAAGTAGGGCGAGAAAGAAAGTAGGCTAGCCGCCCAGGTAGGCTTTTTTGACGCTTTCGTCCTCCAGAAGCTGCTGGCCGGTGCCGGTGGCGACGATCTTGCCGGTCTCCAGCACATAGCCCCGGTGGGCGATGGACAGGGCCATCTGGGCGTTCTGCTCCACCAGCAAAATGGTGGTGCCGGCGGCGTTGAGCTCCCGGATGATGTCGAAGATCTGCTCCACCAGAATAGGGGCCAGGCCCATGGAGGGCTCATCCAGCATGAGAAGGCGGGGCTTGGACATGAGGGCACGGCCCATGGCCAGCATCTGCTGCTCACCGCCGGACAGCGTGCCGGCCACCTGCCGGCGGCGCTCCTTCAGGCGGGGAAAGCGCTCGTACACGTCGGCCAGACTGGCGGCAATCTCGCCCTTGGGACGGGTGTAAGCGCCCATCTCCAGGTTTTCCTCCACGCTCATCTGGAGAAAGACCCGGCGTCCCTCGGGCACGTGGGCCAGACCGTGGGACACCACCTTGTGAGGGGGCACGCCCATAATATTCTTGCCCAAAAAGGAGATGGAGCCGGTCTTGGAGTGGAGCAGGCCGGAAATGGTCTGGAGGGTGGTGGACTTACCGGCGCCGTTTGCGCCGATGAGGGTGACGATCTCGCCGTCGTTGACCTCAAAGGTGATGTCCTTGATGGCGTGGATGGCGCCGTAATAGACGTTGATATCCTGTACGTTCAGCATTTGGGTCAACCCTCCTTTTTCTGGCTGCCCAGGTAGGCTTCGATGACCTTGGGATTGTTCTGGATCTCGCTGGGGGTGCCTTTGGCGATGATCTCGCCGAAGTTGAGCACACAGATGCCCTCACAAATGCCCATGACCAGGCTCATATCGTGCTCGATGAGCATAATGGCAATGTGGAAGGTATCCCGGATTTTCAGGATATTCTCCATCAGGTCGGCGGTCTCGGAGGGGTTCATGCCGGCGGCGGGCTCATCCAGCAGCAGCAGGGAGGGATTGGAGGCCAGGGCGCGGACGATCTCCAGCCGGCGCTGGGCGCCGTAGGGGAGAGAGCCGGCCCGATGGTTGGCCAGGTCCTCCATACCGAAGATGTGGAGGAGCTCCATGGCGCTCTCGTGGGCCAGCTTCTCCTTCTTCCAGTAGCCGGGCAGACGGAAGATGCCGCTCCACATGGGGTACTTGATCTGATTGTGGAGGCCGATCTTCACGTTGTCCTCCACGCTCAGCTTGTCGAAAAGACGGATGTTCTGGAAGGTACGGGCGATGCCGGCCCGGTTGACCTGGACGGTATTCATGCCGTGGGTGTCCTTGCCGTCCACCAGGATGGTGCCGCGGGTGGGCTGGTAGACCTTGGTCAGCAGGTTAAAGACGGTGGTCTTGCCCGCGCCGTTGGGGCCGATGAGGCCGGCAATCTCGGTGCGTCCCACGGTGAGGTTGAAGTCGTTGACGGCGGTCAGACCGCCGAAGTCAATGCCCAAATGGCTGCATTCCAGAATGGGGGCCTTATTTACGTCCCGCTCCGGCACGATGGAGTGGCTGGGGACGGGGACCATCTTGGTTTCTGATTTGCGTTCCAGTCTGCTCATTTCGCCGCCTCCTTTTTCGCGCTGCGGGACGGACCGTCCTCATTTCTGCCGCCGCGCACGATCCGCAGGAAGAAGGAGCGGATGGCGGGGCTGTTGGTGGCCAGCATGACCAGAATCAGCACGATGGCGTAGACCAGCATACGATAGTCGGAGAACTGACGCAGGGCCTCGGGCAGGATGGTGAGGGCGGTGGCCGCAATGACGGAGCCCCACATATTGCCCAGACCGCCCAGCACCACAAAGACCAGGATGAGGATGGAGGTGTTGAAGTCGAACTTGTTGGCCGAGAAGGTGATCTGGCTGCATCCGTAGAGGGTGCCGGCGGCGCCGGCCAGGGCGGCGGAGACGGTAAAGGCCATGAGCTTGTACTTGGTCACGCTGATGCCCACGCTCTCGGCGGCGATGCGGTTATCGCGGGTGGCCATAATGGCCCGGCCGGCCCGGCTGTTGACCAGGTTAAAGACCACGATCAGGGCCACCATCACCAGGATGAAGCCGGCCACAAAGGTGGAGATGCGGGCGGAGGTATTGGAGACGCCCATGGGCCCCTTGATGAGGGCGATGCCGCCTTCGGCCAGATCGGTGGTGTCGTTGACAAAGCTGGCCTGAAGGCCGTTGGCGTCCACACCGATATAAAGGTTGGTGAGGATGGTCTTGATGATCTCGCCGAAGGCCAGGGTCACAATGGCCAGATAGTCGCCGTTGAGGCGAAGCACGGGGATACCGATGAGGAAACCGGCCAACGCGGCCATCAGCGCCCCGAAGAGAATGGCGATGACCAGCCGGAGAGGCTCGGAGGGGACCAGGTTTTGCAGGCCGTTGGCCATGGCGCAGCCGGCAAAGGCGCCCACGCTCATAAAGCCCGCGTGGCCCAGAGACAGCTCGCCGGAGATGCCCACCACCAGGTTGAGGGAGACGGCCATCACGATGTAGGCGCAGATGGGGATGAGCTGGCCCTCCAGCAGAGAGCCGATGCCCACGGTGCCCCGCAGGATCTGAATGATGAGAAAGGCCACAATGACCAGACCGTAGGTGAAGAAGCTGGTCCGGGTGGATTTTTTCATGTGTCTGAGTTTTGTCATACCGTCCACCTCACACTTTCTCGCGGATCTTTTTGCCCAGCAGACCGGCGGGCTTGACCAGCAGCACGATGATGAGCACGCCGAACACAATGGCGTTGGACAGCTGCGTGGAAATGTAGCTGCCGGCAAAGATCTCGATGATGCCCAGCAGCAGACCGCCCAGCAGCGCGCCGGGGATGGAGCCGATACCGCCAAAGACGGCGGCGGTAAAGGCCTTGATGCCGGGCATGGAGCCGGTGGTGGGGGTCAGGCTGGGGTAGGCGGAGCAGAGCAGCACGCCGGCCACGGCCGCCAGGGCGGAGCCGATGGCGAAGGTGATGGAAATGGTGGCGTTGACGTCGATGCCCATAAGCTGGGCGGCGCCCTTGTCCTCCGAGCAGGCCCGCATGGCCTTGCCCATCTTGGTGCTGTTGGTAAAGAAGGTGAGGACCAGCATGATGATGACGCACACCACAATGGTGACGATGGTGAGATAGCTGATGGAGAGCTGACCGTCAAACAGGGTCAGGTTGCCCTTGGGCACCACGGAGGGGAACACCTTGGGGCTGGAGGTCCAGAGGAGCTGGGCGGCGTTCTGGAGGAAGTAGCTCACGCCGATGGCGGTAATGAGGACGGCCAGCGACGGGGCCTGCCGCAGGGGCTTGTAGGCCAGACGCTCGATGACGATGCCCAGGGCGGTACAGACCACCATGGACAGGAGAATGCCGATGACAGGGGGGAGGCCATAAGTACTGATGGCGAAGAAGCAGACGTAAGCGCCCACCATGATGACGTCGCCGTGGGCGAAGTTGAGCATTTTGGCGATGCCGTACACCATGGTATAACCCAGGGCGATGATGGCATACACGCTGCCCAGGCTGAGACCGCGGATGAGATTATCCAGCAGCCCCAGAAGCAGGCTCGAAAAATCCATAGATAACATCCCTCTTTTCTCTCTTGGAGCCCATCTGAAAAATGCCGGCGGGTTTCTTCCGGCCCTTTTCAGATGGGCACGTCAAATGATGAAGAAAGCGGTAAAACCGGAAAAGCAGGAGGGCCGCCGTCTGTCCGGCAGCCCTCCTGACAGTTTCAGGTCAGAGCAAGACCGCTGATTGGAGATCAGTCCATGCCCACGTAGGCGCCGTCCTGGATGACCATGCCCTTGGGGGCCTTGGAAACCTGGCCGTTGGACTCCCAGGTGATGCCGGAGCCGTCGCCGGTGAGGCCGTTGAGGGTGATGGTGGGGAACACCTCGATGAGCTTATCGCAGATCTCGGAAGCGCTCATGTCGGGGGTGCAGCCGGCGGTCTCCAGAGCCAGCTTGTAGGCGTACACGCAGTCGTAAGCGTCGGCGGCGAACTGGTTGGGTGTCTCGCCGTAGAGCTCCTTATATTTGGTCACGAAGTTGACGGTGGCCTCGTCGGTGGCGTCGGCATTGAAGGGGGTGAGGAGCATCACGCCCTCGGCCAGGGAGGCGTCAAAGCCCTCCATGGTCAGGATGCCGTCCATGCCGTCCACGCCGAAGAACTTGGGGGTATAGCCCATGGCGTCGGCCTGGGCCAGGATCAGGGAAGCGGGCTGATAGTACATGGGGAGGAAGAGCAGGTCGGCGCCGGCGTCCTTGGCTTGACCCAGCTGGACGGAGAAGTCCTGGTCATTGCCGTCGGCGAAGGTGGCGTCGCCCACCACCTCCAGGCCCAGGGTCTCAGCCTCGGCCATAAAGGTGTCCTTGATGCCGGTGGAGTAAACGTCGTCGTTCTTCCAGATGATAAAGACCTTCTCGGCCAGGCCCTGGTTATAGATGTACTCGGCGGAGGCCAGACCCTGGTTGGGGTCGGTGAAGCACATCTGGAACACGTTGTCCTTGCCCTCCACCACGGCGGTGGAGCTGGCGGACGGAGTCAGGGCGAAGATGCGGTCCTCGAAGTTATAGACCGAGGTGGCCTCGCCGGGCTTGGAGGTGACGGAGCCCAAGGAGATCTGCATGCCCCACTCCTTCAGGGCGTTGTAGGCGTTGACGGCCTTCTCGGGATCGTGGACGTCGTCCTCGTACTTGAGCTCAAACTGGATATCGCCGCCCAAGGCGTTGATCTCGTCCACGGCGATCTGAGCGCCGCGCTGGGCGGCCAGGCCGTAGATGGAAGCGGCGCCGGTCAGGGGGCCGGTACCGCCGATCTTGAAGGCGGCGCCGGTGGCGGTGCTGGTGGTATCATTGGGCGCGGCAGAAGTGTCGGTGTCGGGCGTAGTTGCGGTGCCGTCGGAGCAGCCGGCCAGCAAAGAGACGCTCAGCGCCGCTGCCATTGCAAGAGACAGGATGCGAAGCTTTTTCATTGTAGTTCCCTCCTTTAAGGTTGTTGACATTATACGCTTGCGCGTCAAAGTTGTCAACCGGCGTTTTTGTGCAAAGAGCGGTTGATTTTCATGACCTATCTGGCAGGCTGCCTAAAATACGGGGAGAAAAGGTTCTGTGCGGCCCGGTCAGATGAGGATACCGCCGTTGGGGGAGAGGACCTGACCGGTGATAAAGCCGGCGGCGGGGGAGGCCAGGAAGAACACGCTTTCGGCCACATCCTCCGGCTTGCCGATGGCCTCGAGGGGGGTTTCCAGGCGGAGATTTTCCAGGTCCTCCTGGGAGAGATTGCCGTTCATTTCGGTCTGGATAACGCCGGGGGCCACGCAGTTGACGGTGATGCCAGAGGGTCCCACTTCTTTGGCAAGTGCCTTGGTAAGTCCGATAATGGCGGACTTTGAGGCGGAATAAGCCACTTCACAGGAGCCGCCGGTGACGCCCCACATGGAGGAGAGGGTAATGATGCGTCCGGCCTTCCGGTGGATGAAGTGGGGCAGGACGGCCCGGCAGCAGTAGAAGGTCCCATCCACATTGACCCGGAAGAGGGCGTGCCAGTCCCGGTCGGTGATGTCGGTAAAAAGCTGCTGCTTGGCGACGCCGGCATTACATACCAGAATGTCAAGTTGACAAAATTTATCCAACACATTGTCAACCATTGTTTGGACCTGTACCGGGTCACCCACGTCGGCCTGAAAGGCCTCTGTCCGGACGCCGGCGGCGCGGAGCTCCTGGGTCAGGGCCAGGGCGGCTTCCTGGGAGCGGTGGTAGTTCAGGGCGATCTGGCAGCCGGCAGCGGCAAAGCGCCGGGCGCAGGCTGCGCCGATGCCGCGGCTTGCGCCGGTAATAAGGACGGTCTTTCCCACCATGGATGCCATAACGGTTCCTCCTGCTGCAATGATATGGAAACTGATAGGTAGTATAACAGGTTTGGGCGGGACGCGCCAGAGGGAGAAAAAATTTTTGAAAAAGTAGTTGACAAGCAGAGGGCGATCCGCTATAATAAACTACGTTGTCCGGACGATTAGCTCAGCTGGTAGAGCATCCGCTTGACGTGCGGGAGGTCACAGGTTCAAGTCCTGTATCGTCCACCAAACGAAACCCCTAGAGCCGCAAGGCTTTAGGGGTTTTTGCTGTTTGAAAGAAGCGGCAGGATGACGGTAAATTTCTGTTTTGTTGGAATGACAACAGACATTTGGGGCGCAGCGGTCTAAAATATCCATAGAAAAATCAACCGGATGACATAAATGGGAGGTTATCATAGATGAACGGGAAGATGAAGAACATCAGCCAGGCGGAAGTGCTGGTGCTGAAGGAGCAGATCTCCTATCAGGAGGGGCAGGTCGTGAGCAAGACGCTGGCGCAGAACAGCGCATTGAGCGTGACGCTGTTCTCCTTTGCCAAGGGGGAGGAGATCAGCACCCATGCCTCCGGCGGAGACGCCTTTGTGACCTGCCTGGACGGCGTTGGCAGAATCACCATTGACGGGACGGACCATCTGCTGCACGAGGGAGAGTGTATCGTAATGCCCGCCGGGCATCCCCACGCCGTATATGGTCAGGAGGCATTCAAAATGCTGCTTGTGGTGGTATTTTAAGCGGCGGATGGGAGATGGGCTGAGGACAGGGGGCCTCAGCCCATCTTTGCGTTCTGTATGCCGGCGCTGCTGAAGAGTCCGTCGCCTGTCCGCATGAGGTATGCGCCCACGCCCGCAGACACTTCCACGGAAAGCGCAAGCTGCTCCGATTTGTGCGGTCGGCGCCGATCAGAGCAGTTTTTTCTGTGGGGTGATTTGAAAGGATATCTTTATGACAACAAAATTTTAGGTTAAATATGGAAGAATCTATTGATTTAAAAATTTTAAGGTTATATACTAAGAACAGTCCTTCAGATCTGAAAAAATAAATTCAGATAAAAGGCGGCCGTTCCGTTGGACCGTCAGAGGGGACGCGCCGCTTTGTGCACAATAGAAGGGAAAGGAGTGGATATTTGTTTCCGTCCGGGCAAACGGGACGTTCTGGACGGAGAAGGACATAAAATCATTCCGCGGCAAAGCCGCACAAACCCAATGGATACCACATAAAAAAGGAGGACCCTGCACAATGAAGAAAGCTCTCTCTCTTTTTCTGACGTTCTGCATGGCGCTCAGCCTGCTGTCTGTCCCCGCGTTCGCGGCATCCGGAGATATCTTCAATGACACGGAGTTCCACATCAGCGGCATCAGCGAGATGAAGGAATTTGTCTCTGAAAAGCTGAATGTTCCCGCCGGTGATATCACCATTCACGGGGTGGAGATCAATGGCCTGCGGGACGGCGCGCCCGCTGCCGCCACCGGCGGCGTGGTGGATCACGGCTATCTCAACCTGGGCGACGTGGGCGCCCCCGGCACCAACGGAAAGCTGACCGGCTGGGACAACTACTGGACGGTGCTGAATACCTCCAAGATCATCGACCAGGATTCCATCTCTTCCCTCACCATCTATGCCAAGAAAGACACTTGGCATGGCCTGTTCGGCACAAAGCTGGAGCCTGTGACGGTCTATCTGAACGAAGAGGATTTCTATCAGATTCCCGGCAAGCTCATTACCGAAATCAATCTGGACGGCGCTTCTCTGCTTCCCTATGAGGAGTACACCCTGACCTATGACGCCAACGGCGGCGTGGGCGCGCCCGCGCCCGAGAAGGTCCGGGAGGATACCTGGTATACCGTGTCCAGCCAGAAGCCCACCCATGGGGCGGTCAACGGAACGGAGATCGTCTTTGCGGGCTGGTCCCTGGACTACGCCATGGAGGACAAGATCCTGGGCCGGGAGGACGAACCCACCGGAATGCTCAAGGCCAATCAGCTCTTTATGAATCAGGACTTTACCATTTACGCTGTCTGGGCGGAGGACAGCAACAAGAACGGTATGCCGGACTATCAGGAGAGCGCCATCACCGCGACCTTCTATGTGGGGGATGAAAAGGTCAGCTCCTGTGAGCTGCCGCCCTTCGGCAACAACGTCGGCCAAGCGCCTGTTGTGACGGCGCCCGCCGGCCAGAAGTTCGTCAAGTGGGTTGTGGAGGGCGATGACTCCCAGGAACTGCGCGATCAGGCTTATTTTACCTATAAGATTCTCTTTGGCATGGCCGGCGGCAAGAACGAGGTTGTGTTCCGTGCCGTTTTTGAAAAGATCCCCGAGGTACGGTACATCATCAACGCCTACTGCGGCGGCGAGCTGGTGGACTTTATGCTGGGCTACTATCCCGAGGGCACGGTGGTGACGGCGGAGCAGCTGAA
>NZ_JACLZC010000049.1 GCF_016901735.1 Pseudoflavonifractor phocaeensis
CCTCCCAAACAGTCCATTTACCTGTTTATCATACCATAATACACCATCGTGCGCAATCATCCCCGCGCCTTGCGTGGAAACGGTTGCTCTTCTTGAGGTACTCCAGCGCCAGGAAGTGGGCGTCGATGAGGTCCTCCACGTGGATGTAGTCGCGGACGCAGGTGCCGTCCTTGGTGGGATAGTCGGTGCCGAAGAGGGAGAGGTGGTCCCGCTTGCCCTGGGCCACGGAGAGGATCATGGGGATGAGGTGGCTCTCGGGGCGGTGATCCTCGCCGATGGAGCCGTCATGCCAGGCGCCGGCCACGTTGAAATAACGCAGGGCGCAGAACTTCAGGCCGTGGGCATGGTCGCACCAGCGGAGCATCTGCTCCACGATGAGCTTGCTCTCGCCGTAGGGGTTGGTGGGATGCTGGGGGTGCTTTTCGTCGATGGGCACATACTCGGGCTCACCGAAGGTGGCGGCGGTGGAGGAGAACACCAGGTAGGGCACCTTGAACTCCAGCATCGTCTCGATGAGGGTCAGGCCGGCGGTGACATTGTTGCGGAAGTACTTCTCGGGGACGGTCATGCTCTCGCCCACCAGGGAGAAGGCGGCGAAATGGATGACGGCTTCGATGGACTCCTTGGTAAAGACCTCGCGGAGGAAATCACGGTCAGCGACGCTGCCCACATAAAGGCGTCCGCCCTTCAGAGCGGCCTTGTGGCCCTTGGACAGATCGTCCACCACGACCACGTCAGCGCCCCGCTCGATGAGCGCGGCCACGCAGTGGGAGCCGATATAGCCGGCGCCGCCAGTAACAAGAATAGCCATAATAAAAACCTCCATTATCCCTCATTGAGGGTGATAAACAAAGCTGGTCATTCAGAACTGCTCCAGGAGGAAGCGGCCCACATGGTTCATGGCGTCAGCCGCTTTCTTGATGGGGAACATCTGGAATACATGCCACATATCCCGCCAAACCTCCAGCCGGCAGAGGACGCCGGAGGAGACCAGGCGGTCTCGCAGGCGGATGGAATCGGAGAGGAGGATCTCGTGGCTGCCCACCTGAATCAGGGTAGGCGGAAAGCCGGAGAGATCGCCGAAAAGGGGAGAGAGCATGGGATCGGTGAGATCCCGGTCGCCGGCGTAGACCTTGCGCACCGCGTGGATATAATTCATGGTAAGGCAGGGGTCCATCTGGGCCCGTTCCTGATAGGAGCGCCCGCTGGCGGTCATGTCGGTCCAGGGGGACATGAGGATCAGAGCACCGGGCAGACGCCGTCCGGCGGCGCGGAGACGGTGACAGAGAACGAGGGCCAGGTTTCCGCCGGCGGAGTCGCCAGCCACCACCACGTCTCTTGCGCCGTAGCCCAGATACATGAGATAATCCCAGGCGCGAAGGGCGTCCTCCACGGCGGCGGGGTAGGGGAATTCGGGGGCCAGGCGGTACTCGAAGGACAGGACCTCAAAGCCGGTCACATGGGACAGCTTGGAGGCCAGGGGGCGGGAATAGTCCAGGTTTCCACTGGTGTATCCGCCGCCGTGGCAGTAGAGAATGGCGCGGCGCCGGTCATGGCCGCGGTTGGGCCGTGCCCATGCGGCGCGCATCCCGTCCAGGGAGAAGGCCTCCCAATTCATGCCGGCCATGGGGGCGATGAGCCGTCCCAGGACCATCTGTCCTTTTCGCTGCCGCTCCAGATCCCCCGGGTCCATGGACTCGGGAGAGGCCGCGGAATGAATGGCCTTCAGGGCGCGCATCATGGGACCGAGGGCGCGTTTCTCCGCCCGCTGGCGGATGGCGAAAGACATGGATGTGTGTGAAAAGGGACGAGGGAGCTGTTTCATGAAGATCCTCCTTGGGTGGCAGCGCTGAGCGTCCAGCGCGGAACAATTCCATGATAGCACAAAGTGGTGAGAAGAGCAACCGTTTCCACGCAAGGCGCGGGGATGATTGCGCACGATGGTGTATTATGGTATGATAAACAGGTAAATGGACTGTTTGGGAGGTGCGCCGGGATGAAAAAGGCCATGGCATGGCTCGGCGGAATCGCGCTGGCTGTTTTTGTGATTGACTGGGGTGTGGTGGGGATAAAGCTGCTGAACGGCGACTATGAGATCAAAACGGGGGCCTATGTGGGCCTTGGCTGCCTGATGGTGCTCTTGCTATGTGCCGTTTACAAACTATACGGCAGCAGGTGTCCCCACTGCGGGAAGATCCGGCGCTCAGGGGGACGCTACTGTGCCTACTGCGGCAAGGAAATCGGGACGTAAGGACCTATAGGGAAGGAAAAACAAGGAGGTGCGATCATGGAAAACATGCTGGGTGTGATCGGCGGGATGGGACCGCTGGCAACGGAGACCTTTTACCGGCTTTTGACGGAGCACACGGCGGCGGCGCGGGATCAGGAGCACATCAACGTACTGATTTTGAGCCATGCGGCCATGCCGGACCGGACGGCGGCGATTTTGTCCGGCGAGATTGAGCCGGTGCGGAAAGCCATGCTGGAGGACGCGCTTTTTCTGCAAAAGAGCGGCTGCGCGGCGCTGGTGGCGACCTGCAATACGGCCCATTATTTTGTGGACCTGATCGCGCCGGAATTGAAGATACCGGTGCTGCATATGGTCAAGGAGACGGCGCGCGAGGCGGTCCAAAAGAGCGGCGGGCAGCCGGTAGGGGTGCTGGCCACAGACGGGACGCTGAAAACAGGGCTCTATCAGCAAGCGCTGGAGGAGGCGGGCGGGACGTACCGCTATCCGCCGGAGGAGATCCAGCGCGTGGTGATGTCGGTCATTTACGACGAGGTAAAGGCGGGACGGCCTACGGACCCGGCCCGCTGGCGGACCATTGAGGAGGCCATGGACGCGCAGGGCTGCGGGCGGCTGATTTTGGGCTGTACGGAGCTGTCCTGCCTGCGGGAGAAGCTGTCGCTGGGGGAGCGGTATATCGACCCGCTGGATGTAGTGGCCCGGAAAGCGGTGGTCTTTATGGGCGGGCGTCTGCGCTGAGGGAGGAAAACCGACAAAAGGACTTGACAACCCACGCGTTCATCCGGTATAATATTTGCTGTTGCAGAACAGAAATGGTTTTGCAGCGGCATGCTGGAATAGCTCAGTCGGTAGAGCAGCTGATTCGTAATCAGCAGGTCGCGTGTTCAAGTCACGTTTCCAGCTCCAAAAATCCCCGTAAACATCTGTTTACGGGGATTTTTTGTGTCCTTTTTCTCACATTATCTTTTAAGACTGATGTACCAGCGCCGCTTTGTTTGCCGCACAATCTTTGGCATACATCAGAAGGCAGACCAGGGCCAGGACCGTTTCCACGATGGGCTGGGCGGCAATAACGCCGTTCAGCTTCCAGAGGCTGTTCAGCAGGATGACGGCGGGAATAAAGAGCACCGCGTTTCTCATCACCGTGATCACAAGGGATTTCAGCGCCGCGCCCAGCGCCTGGAAGTAGCTTGTCACCATATTGATGATGCCGAGCATGGGAGCGGAAAGACCCAGAACCGCGATGAAATGCCCGGCCTCCTCGATGAGTGGCTCATCGTGCAGGAAGATGCCTGCCAGCTGGGTTCCCAGCAGCCAGAAGGCAGCCAGAAACACAGCGCCCAAGAGGATGCCGTACAGGGTGGCGGTGCGCATGATGCGCGACATTCTCTCCCGCTGGCCCGCGCCGAAATAGTATCCCACCAGCGGAGCAACGCCCTGGGAAAGGCCGACCGACAGCATGATGGGAACCATGTCGATTTTGTAGGCGATGCCGTACGCTGCAACCGCGTCGGAGCCGTAAATCCCGATGAAATTGTTAAGAACGATGTTGGAGACACTGAGCAAAACGGTAATCAGCGCGCCGGGGATTCCGATGCTCACCACGCCAAAGACCATTCCCTTGTTCGGGGCAAACTGTCTGGGGGAGAGCTTGATAAGCTGGTTTCCCATGTTTTCCGCGCGGATCATGCAGATAAGGTAATAGACGGTGGAACAGAAAAAGCCAAAGGACGTGGCCAGCGCGGCGCCGGCGGTCCCCCAGCCCCACAGCACGATGAAGATGAAGTCGAACACGATGTTGATGGAGTTGCCCAGGGCCAGACCAATGGTGCTTTCTTTGATAAAGCCGATGGAGCGGAAAAGGTGGACGGCTCCGTTGGAAATAATGATAAACGGGGCGCCAAGGAAAATATACTTGAGATAATCGCAGGTATACGCCATATTTTCCCCATCCGCGCCGGAGAGTTTTGCAATCGGCTGCATGAATATGACTCCGGCCAGCAGAATCACAATTCCGGCAATGGCCATTGCATACATGCAGAAATTCAGGGTCCGGCTCACCCGCTTGTTGTCGTTTTCTCCCAGCAGTCTGGCGATCACGCTGTTTCCGCCCATACCGAAGATGGACGAGATGGACATAATGATCAAAAGAATGGGGGTACACAATGTGACCGCGGCGATCATAGCGGGCTCCTTGGTCAGCGAAACAAAAAAGGTGTCGGCGATATTGTAAATCAGCGTCGTGAGCTGCCCCAGCATGGCGGGCAGTCCCACCCGCATAATTGCTTTCGATACATTTTTTTCTTCAAATACTGTCGTCATTCCATTCCAACCCCCATGTTTTGCTCCTTGCAATCGGAGGTATCATATACTAAAATCAGATACAAGAACCGGACATCTGTCCTGTTTGGGGGGAAAGCATGAAAAAATGTTACGACAAAACACGTATTGAAGCATACTTGAAGAAAACAAGCTATGCAGCCGCCATGCAGGACCTGCTGGAAAGCCTGTTTGTAATACAGTATGAAAAAGAGGAATTCGTCACCTCCCCTCTGAACAACGGGGATCTGTTTCAGATTGTAGTGGAGGGCGCAATCCGTATCTATTACATCCGGGATGATGGCTCCAGTTACTCTCTGGCCAACGGGCAAAAGGACTATCTGCTTGGGGAAATGGCCCTGTTCCAGAGAGAATCGGGCAGCGTTTATGCGCAGGCCTGCGACGATCTAACCTGCCTTGCCCTCTCGATCCGCGAAAATCGGGAGAGGCTGCTGAACAGCTGCCTGTTTTTGCAGCTGGTTTGCGCGTCGCTGACCCAGAAGATGGAGGCCATCACCAGGCTGGACGCCGCCCCGGCTACCCTAAAAGAGCGCGTTCTGACCTATATGAAGTATAAATGCGGAAACGGTACGTTAAAGGGAGTGGAGCAGGCGGCGTTTCGCCTGAACTGCAGCGCCCGTCAGCTGCAGCGCATCCTCCATCAGTATGAGGCGGAGGGAATGGTAAGGAAGCTTGGCAAGGGCGCCTATCAGCTGAATCAGCAGCGGTGGGAGCCGTCGGAATGAGGGCAGCCGGCGGTCTTTGGAAGGACCGGCACCGTATGCTGTGGGTACCCAAGCTGCTTGTGAACGCGGTCTTTTACCAGCCGGACAAATTCAGCCGGGCTCTGGACTTCCAGTACGGGACCGAAGGAGAGGACGCGGATCAGAAGCTCGGTTTCGTCGTTCTGGTCATACCGGAGCTTGATCTGATAAAGGCGTTCGTCCAGCTTTCGGGTCTCTTTTTCAAAATGGGAGAAGTGCAGGAGGACGCGTTCCAGACCGTTGCGCTCGTCGTGGAGCAGGAGGGTGAGCTCGGCCGTATGTGGACGGAAGGAGGGGACGGTGTCGGGGTCATACTGCTCCAACAATTCACAGGAGCGCATCCGGGCCATATTGATGGTATAGAGCCGGCCTTTTTGCCAGACCAGCAGCCGGAATTTATCGTCCTTTGGGGAGTATTCCAGCCGGTAGGGGATATATGCAGCGGAATGGCGGACGCCGGTTTTGCCCTGGAAGCGGATGCGCAGCTTCCGTTTTTCCTCCATGGCCTTCCGCACGGTGCGAAAGCAGGCGATATAGTCCGGGTCTGTATAGGGGTCGCCGTCGGCGTACTGGTCAAAGAAACGGAAGGTGTCGGGCGGATAGAGCGGTTCCACCGTCTCCAGGCCGGTGGCGTCCGGTTCAAACAGCGCCATTCTGGGGTCGGAGAGCAGGGCCTTCATCCAGCGCTTTTGGAGGAGGGTCAGCGGCATGGTGGGTCTGTGTTTGAGGACGGAGCGGAGCTGGTCGTCCAGCAGCGGCCACGTTCCGGACCGTAAGGCGCCTGGAATGGAGAGGGCGCTTTCGGCAAAAGCCTTCTCCTGGACGATGGCGGTCAGCCTGCCCGGCGAGAGAGAAGCGCCGCAGGCCTCTGTCAGCACGGCGGCGACAACGCGGAAATAGCTGCCGTAAATCTCACTGAACAGCATGGGATTCACCTCCATATAGGGCCTCCATACGCTGAAGATCGTCATAAAACCGCTGGACCACGGCCTGGTTGCTGCATTTCAGGTCGACGATACGTCCAATGAAGGTGCGCAGCCAGGGCAGCAGCTCAGAGGCATTGCAGACGTCGGCGGAAAATTGATAGGTGTGGTCATCCAGACGCTCCACGCTGCCGTGGCGCTTTTCACGATAAAGACGCTGGATGATAAACTCCTCGCCTGGGTCACAGCGGACGGTCATCTCGATATGCTCCAAGCAGGCCCCTGAACCGGCGGCGACCCCCCAAAGATGGGCGTCCAGCTGTTTTTGCAGGGCAAGATAGGTCTCATAGTGGTCCTCCCGCTCCAGGACCTTGACTTGCCGGATGGCGTCGATCCGGAAGAAGGCGATACATTTGCTCCGGTAATGGTAGCCCAGCAGGTACTGACGGCCGGTTTGGGTGCTGATGTAGATTTTTAAGGGGCAGACAGTCCGCTGGTAGTTCCGTCCGCTGCGCAGACCGGTGATGGAGAGCTCTGTCCTGCGGCGTTCCCCGATGGCGGCTGTGAGGGCGCAGAGGATATCGCTGTCCAAGGCATGGAGGATATAGTGGTGTTTGAAGCGAAAGCGGTCAGAGGGCCTTTCCAGCCGGTCGATCAGGAAGGAGCCTACCACGCCCAACGGGTTTTCCTCCGAGAAGAAGGCCAGGGCGTCCGCCCAGGTGTCCAGCGCTGGGGAAGGCTCGTCGGTCCTTTGGTAGAGGACCTCACGGCCGCGCTTTTCGGCGCGGAGCAGGCCCAGAGACGTATATTCCTTCAGCTTTTTGCGGACGGTGGACTCATCCGGAGAGAGGGTGCCGCTGAAGCGGGAGAGATATTCCCTATAAATTCCATCCACGATCGCGCTGGCGGTCAGCGCGCTGCCGTCGGCCAGCAGGTCCGTGATGTAGAAATGGAGGGTAATATCCTTGTCGGTAAAGCTTTTGGCCTTAAAGGCTTTATAGAGCGGATTTTGCGGGATACGTCTGCTGTCCACCGAAAGGAATACATTCTTACCGGAGGCGTCCTGGCGGAAGGACATGTAGTCGCCCAGCCAGCTCTCCAGCCTTCTCCGCTCGTTGTCGTAGCTGCGGGCGCTTTGGATGCGGTATTCCTCCCGGCTCTGAAAGCCGTAGACGTAAAACGCGCGCATATAGCTGCGGATGCGCTCGAAATTTTTGATGAGTTCACGATATGCCATCCAATCCACCTCCGCACCGGAATTTGAGGCTATTTTATCACAAAGAGCTGCCCGAGAAAAGAATCGCGGTGGGACAGTTCAAAGTGCGCCCATCAGTTCGCAACTTTTTTTCCATGATTTTCCGCCGCCGGAGCGGTATCCTTGACACATGAAAAGCGCAAACAGCAAATCACTCTGACAGGCAGTCACTTTGAAAGGCACATGCGCTTTGAAAAAGGCACATACAGCAAACCGATTGCGCAATGGAATTGCAGCTCAGTGGTTGGAGTGAATCCGACTTTATAAATGTGCCTTGTCTGATGAAATTTCCGGGGGAGGAGGGGCATTATGCTTGAATTTCTGAAAAAAAGGGCGGACAAGACCCGTACCGAAAACGGGGCCGTTACATATTTATCCACCCAATCCGCGTGTCTGGATCTGTTTGCCTCCATCGGTGCGCTGCGCAGCGCGCGCGATGAGGAGATCACCGGGCGTTTCCTCTGTGCCTATGCCGAAAACGCGGACCTGGCCATGAAGATCCTCTTTTTCGCCAGAGATATTCGCGGGGGACTGGGGGAGCGGCGGGTTTTCCGCAGCGTACTTAAGTGGCTGGCCGCCCATGAGCCCCAGTCTCTGGAGAAGAACATGGGATATATTGCGGAGTACGGCCGCTATGACGATCTGCTGTCCTTGCTGGATACCCCCTGTGAGGAAGAGGCGCTGGGGCAGATCAGCCGTCAGCTGGCGGCGGATATGGAGGCGCTGGCATCCGGCGGTTCGGTGTCCCTTCTGGGCAAATGGCTGCCCTCGGTCAACGCCTCCAACAGTGACACGATCCGTCAGGCCAAGCGCATCGCGCGGGCCCTTGGGATGAACGATGCCTGCTACCGAAAAACGCTCAGCGCCCTGCGGAGAAGAATCGGCATCATTGAGAACAACCTGCGGGAAAAGGACTACACGTTTGATTATGAAAAGCAGCCCTCCAGGGCCATGCTTAAATATCAAAAGGCGTTTATCAGAAATGACGGGGAGCGCTATACCGCTTTTATGCGGCAGGTCGCTTTCGGCCACAAGCAGCTCCACACCGGAGCCCTGACGCCCTATGATATCATCCATTCCCTTTTGACGGAGAACAGCCTCTCACCCCAGGAGCGTATGGCCATCGACACGACCTGGCGGGCGCAGGAGGACTTCACCGGGAGTGAAAATGCGCTGGTGGTCATTGACGGTTCCGCTTCCATGTATGTCGGAACATCGCCGCTCCCCGCCGCTGTGGCGTTGTCCCTGGGTATTTACTATGCCGAGCGGAACACCGGCGCATTTCACAATCATTTCATCACCTTTTCGCAGCATCCCCGTTTGGTGGAGATCAACGGCAGAGATATCTGTGAAAAGGTACGGTATTGCCGCCGGTTCAACGAGGTGGCCAATACGAACCTTCAGCGTGTGTTTGATCTGATTCTGGAGACGGCCCGAGAAAATCATATTCCGCAAAAGGACATGCCCGCCAAGCTGTATATCATCTCTGATATGGAGTTTGACTGCTGCGTCTCAGACGGGGCGCTGACCAACTACGAGTATGCGCGGCGGCGCTTTGCGGAGGCCGGATACCGGATGCCCGAGACCGTGTTCTGGAATGTAGCCAGCCGAAACCGGCAGCATCCCGTAACCGTCAACGATACGGGGGTGACGCTGGTCTCCGGCTGCAATCCCCGAATTTTTTCCATGCTGAAGGAAGGACTGTTCTCGCCCTATGCCTTTATGATGCAGGTGCTCAATTCCGAGCGCTATGCCAGGATCGCGGCATAGCGCCTGGGACGGGGCGCGGGTGACGTTTGAATCCAAGGAGTTTGCCATGGTTACGGTACATGGATGACATCGTTGACCAGAGCGGTCCCACTGGGGAGATTGCTGTGCATATCCGCCCGGTTTATAATTTCAAGGCGACGGAATAATGGAAGCCGCATCCCTTGAAAACAGAAAAAAGAGGACGCATTGCCTGTATAAAACAGACGATGCGTCCTTTTTTCTTATTTATCGTGGGGGCGGAAGGCGCGTTTTTACCAGAGTTCTGAGAGGGATCAGATGCTCGGCAGAATCAGCAGCTGCAGGTTATCCGAGGAGACAAAGAGATCCATCAAAATTCCGTCTTTTTCGTTGAGGTAATAGTAGGAAATGCCGTCGCTAAAGTTCTCGCTGCTCTGGAAAGTAAAGCCGTTTTCTTTTAGATAGTCCACGTACCTGTCATACTGGTCGGCATTATAATCGTAGACATAGTAGGCGCAGCAGTCATGGTAGCCGGTGGAGGCGTTGCCCTCCTCGTCATAGGAGAGGAGGCAAGAGGCGCCGGTGACGGTTTGATAGGTGTTCACCAGAGAGTAATAATAGCTGGAGCCATCAAAGGGGCTGAAAGAACGGGAGGATTCCTTAATATACCACTCCTGAAATTCATTGACGGAATAGTTTTTATCCATACTCAACTGCTCTAACATGGAGGGTTTGATGGCCAAATTAAGATTTTCGCCCTCAGAATAGCTGTAAGTACTGATGCCGACCACATCGCCGTAAGAATTTACCACGGGGCCGCCGCTGTTGCCGTGGGAGATGGCAGCGTCCATCTGGATACAATCGATCGGGCCGACGGTACGGGAAGTAGAGGATACGGTACCTTCGGTAAAGGAGCCGGTGAGGGTCCCCAGAGCGGAGCCGACGGCATAGACCTTTTCACCAGTGCGGGCTTCGTCGTCGCTGAAGGAGAGATAAGGATTGTTGGTAATGTCAATTTTCAAAATAGCCAGATCATAGACGGGGCTGAAATCGACGACCTTGTCCACGTCATAGGAGCCGCTATCCTGGGTTTGTACGCTTATGGAAGCGCCCATATCAATCACATGGTAGTTGGTCAAAATGGTACCCTGATCGTCGATAAAAAAGCCGGTGCCGGCGTTTTCATGTCCGTTGATTGTGTCGACGGTTACGGTGACCGTCCGCTCCTGCACATAGGAGGCCAGATCCGCGCTGTCCATTTCGATCCGGGTCCACTGGGCGGTAACGGTCATATCTTCCATAACATTGGAAAAATCCTTGTCCCACTCGAGAGAGTAGCCGTCATATTGTACCACAGGAGCCGAGGCGGATGTTCCCTTTGGCACCGTCTGGACGGCTTCGCCGCTGACGATTTGCCCGCCGTTGGGGTCGAAGATAACCGTATAGGACTTTCGGCAGCCAGCCAGCGGCAGGAGTAACAGGGAAAGCAGGACAACAAATATGCCTTTCTTCATAATCGCCCCTCCTAAATGGTAAAAAAACAACATGTTTATACGTGTATTATAAAAGTTTTTTATTCAGAAATCAAGATATAAACCGTATTTTCCTCCATTTTTTCGTTTTGCAAAACAATATATCGGGGTTAAACGGGATGGAAAGGAGGCGAGGCTGTGTGATCTCATCACGGTACGGCGCGCCTCTTCTGTGGTAGCATAGAGGCATCAAGAATCAGGGAGGCACTTTATGCGTGGAGAACGGAAACGGCGCAAAGCCGTGGTGAATCAGGGCGTCTGTGTGGCGTGCGGCTGCTGTGTGAAGGTCTGTCCGGTGGGGGCCATCGGCATTGTCCGGGGCGTTGCGGCCCGGGTGGACCGGGAGAAGTGCGTGGGCTGCGGCAAATGCGCCAAGGAGTGCCCGGCCAGCGTCATTTCGATTCGGGAGGAGGACGAGGGATGAAAAAGCGCTGGTATGATTATCTGTGGATCGCATCGCTTCTCTATCTTATTCTGGGCTTTTTCAATATCCTGTTTGCGTGGCTGGGGCTGCTGTGCTTTTTCATCCCCCTCCTCCTTTCGACGGCCGGCGGGACAAAGAGCTACTGCAACCGATACTGCGGCCGGGGCCAGCTCTTCGCGCTGCTGGGCGGGCGCTTTTGGCTGTCCAGGCGGAAGGATATTCCGGGCTGGATGAAGAGCAAAGCCTTTCGATATGGCTTTCTGGTCTTTTTCTTCGTCATGTTTTTCCTGATGCTGTGGAATACCTGGCTGGTCTTTGCCGGGGCCCGGGATCTGCGGCAGGTGGTCACCCTGCTGTGGACGTTTCAGCTCCCCTGGCACTGGGCCTATCACGGTACCCTCTTTCATCCCGGCGTGGCCCAGTTTGCCTTTGGCTTTTACAGCGTCATGCTCACCTCCACCGTCCTGGGATTGGTCACCATGGCGCTCTTTAAGCCCCGCAGCTGGTGTGTTTACTGTCCCATGGGCACCATGACCCAGCTGATCTGCAAGGCCAAAGCCGGACAGAAGCCCTGAGCGGAAGGTCAGAGCCCATCCCGCAGCCCCTCCAGCTTTGCCGCGTCCAGGATCTCCACCATACCCCGGGACAGCTTCACCATGCCCTCGCTTTGAAAATAGCGCAGCATTCTGGTCATGACCTCCCGGTGGGAGCCCAGGTGGTTGGCAATGGTCTCATGGGTGAGCTTCAGCTGACGGGTCCCTTCGATGGCCGTTTCTTCCAGCAGGAAGGCGGCCAGGCGTTTATCCAGGCTTTTCCACATGATCTGCTCCATCAGCCACATGACCTCCGAAAACCGGCTGGCCATCAGCTCGCTGGTATAGTTGGCCACCGGCGCGGACTCGGCCATAACGCTCTGGTAGGCCTCCACCGGGATGATCCAGAGCGCGGTCTCCTTTTCCGCCTCGATGGTGACCTCAAACTGGATGGAGCGCAGGATGCAGGCGGCGGAGAACAGGCATAGGTCCCTGTCAAACAGGCGGTAGATGGTGATTTCCCGGCCCTCGTCCGAGAGGATATAGGCCCGGAGCTGCCCGGTCTTTACCAGGAGAAGCCCGGTGCAGTCCAGGCTGCCGCTGTGGAGCACCGCGCCTTTCTGCACCGTTCGGAAAACGAGGCGGCTTGTGATCTGATTTTGCTGGCGGGGATCGAGCTTGTCCCAGATGGGAAAATAATCCTGAAAGGTCATTCCGCAGCCCTCCTTATGGTGTTTTCAGTATAGTTGACACGGCTTTTCCTGTCAATCGCTGGGGGCGCGGGGGGCTGCGGCGGCTTTGTGACTTCATCACAGAAAAAGGGCGGACGTTGGGGTATACTAAGGTCAAACAAAGGAAAGGAGCTGACCGATATGGCGGCTATTGATATGAACAAGGAACAACTCCGGAAAGCGATGGAGGGGGACAAGCCCGTCCTGGTGGACTTCTGGGCGCCCTGGTGCGGCTACTGCCGCCGGCTGGGCCCGGCCTACGAGAAGATTGCCGAGGAGTACGGAGACCGGCTTGTGGCGGTCAAGGTGAACATCGACGAGGAAGAACAGCTTGCCCGGAGCGAGGGCGTGGAGCTGATCCCCACCCTGATTCTGTACAAGGGGGGAAAGGCCGTGGATTCCGTGGTAAATCCCGGCTCCAAGGCGGCCATGGACCAATTCCTCCAGGCGGCTTTGGACTCCTAAACGGAAGGTAAGGAGGGGACATCCATGGGTGAGCTCCATGTCTATGATATGATTGTGGTGGGCGGCGGACCCGGCGGCTATACGGCGGCCCTCTATGCCGCCCGGGCGGGGTTGGATACCCTGGTTTTGGAAAAACTTTCGGCAGGGGGACAGATGGCCCTGACGGAGGAGATCGACAACTATCCCGGCTATGAGGCGGGAATCGACGGCTTCACGCTGGGGGAGAAGATGCAGCGGCAGGCGGAGCGGTTCGGCGCAAAGACCGCGTACGCCCAGGTGGAGCGCATGGACCTCACGGCGTCGCCCAAGGTGCTGGAGACCAGCGAAAGCATATTTTACGCCCGAACGGTGGTGCTGGCCACCGGCGCGGACCCCCGTAAGCTGGGGCTTGCCGAAGAGGAGGCTCTGACCGGGCGCGGCGTGGCCTATTGCGCCGCCTGCGACGGGATGCGCTACAAGGGAAAGACGGTGGTGGTGGTGGGCGGCGGCAATTCCGCGGCCGCCGACGCGCTGATCCTGAGCCGCATCGCGGAGAAGGTGATCCTGGTCCACCGGCGGGATACCCTGCGGGCCACCAAGGTCTACCACGCGCCGCTGATGCAGGCGGGAAACATCGAATTCCGCTGGAACAGCACCGTCACGGCGCTGCTCCACGGGGACAAGGTGACCGGCGTACGGCTGAAGGACGTAACGACCGGCGCGGAGACGGAACTCTCCTGTGACGGTGTTTTCATCAGCGTGGGCCGGAAGCCCGCCACGGAGCTGGTCCGGGGACAGCTGGAGCTGGACCGGAGCGGCTACATTATGGCGGATGAGACCACCAAGACCAACCTGCCCGGCGTCTATGCCGTGGGCGATGTGCGGACAAAGCCGCTGCGCCAGGTGGTGACGGCGGTGGCCGACGGGGCCACGGCGGTCCACATGGCGGAGGAATATCTGGCGGGAGGGGTCTGACAGGCAGGGCCGCCGCGGACAAGAACAAGACCGGCGTCTTTTGGCAGAATCGGAGCCAAAAGACGCCGGTTTTTTAGAGTGTGCCGGACTGGATGCGCTGCCTGAGCCTGTTGACGTTTGCCTCAATAGCGGCAATGGTACGGAGAAAGACGGCGTCATCCCGTCCCGCCGGGTCCTCCACCCCCCAATCCTCCCGGTAACGGCAGGGGAGTGCGGGGCACTGACGTTGCAGCCCATGGTCACCACGATGTCCACCGGCGGGAGGTCGGTCAGCCGCTTGCTGTGCTGGGGCTGCTCCATATCAATACCGTAAAGGGCTTTCATCAGCCGCACGGCGTCCGGATGGATGCGGGGGACGGCTTCCGTCCCGGCGTAGCGCAGGCGGTCCCGCCGGGTCAGGTGGGGGCGGTGATGTCCACGCTTCCGGCCGAGAGGGCAAAGCGCTCCACATAGCGTTCCATGTGCAGCCTGTCGATCATTGTTCCGCCGGCCACGGCAATCACCAGTCCCAGAATCACATAGATCACCGCCACCCGGACGCCAAAAATGCTCATCAGCAGCACCAGACTGCCCAAATCCACCATAGGCGAGGAGATCAAAAAGGAGAAGGTCACGCCCAGCGGCAGCCCTGCGCTGCTGAAGCCGATGAACAGAGGAATGGAGGAGCAGGAGCAAAAGGGCGTTACCGTCCCCAGCAAAGCGGCGATGAGATTGGTGCTGATGCCGTGGAAGCGGCCCAGAATTCGTTTGCTGCGCTCCGGCGGGAAGTAGCTCTGTACATAGGAGACGGCAAAGATCAGCACACAGATCAAAACCGCGATTTTCAAAACGTCATACAGAAAAAAGTGGATGCTGCCGCCCACCTGTCCCTCCACGTCAAGCCCCAGGGCGGACAGCACCATGCCGATGAGGTCGCTGAGCCACCGCATCCCCGGCACCTGATCCTGGATGAAGTACCAAACACCCATAAGAAAACCTCGCTTTCCGGTGTCATCATACCAAAAAATTTTGATGTATTCTCCCGAATAGAACCGCCATCCGGAACAGATGGCGGTTATTTGCCGCAAAGGGCACAGCCGGCTTCCGACGGAGCCTGGGGTGTGGTCAGCTCCCGCAGAAGCCGAACGGCATAGTCGCTGCCGGAGGGGTCCAGGCGATAGTAGGTCCATTTTCCCTCCGGGCGGCTGGCGACGATGCCCGATTCGCAGAGGATCTTCATGTGATAGGAGAGGCCGGATTGGGTGAGCTCCAGCGCGTCCAGCAGTACGCAGGCGCACTTTTCGCCGCTTCTCAGCTGCTCCAGAACGGAAAGCCGCTTGGGGTCGCACAGGGCCTTGAATACCTTGGCCTGGGCCTGATGGGACGTATCCATACCTTCACCTCACATCAAAATTTTTTGATGTAATGAGTATATACAATGACAGGCGTTTTGCCAATCCCCGATTTCGCCGCATTGTCAGGTCTTGCGGTTCGTGGTATGATAGGACCGCAGGTACACGCCGGCGGACCTTAGCCGGCGGGAGCGGTCCGCCGTCAGCGGAGCAAGCGATCAGGAAGGAGGGCGCGTATGGCGGTCACGCGCGTATGGATATCCCGGGACAGCCGGAGAAAAAGCCGGTATGCGCTGCGCACGTTGGGAGGGATCTTCGGCATCGCGGTGCTGGCGATGGCGCTGACCATAGGCGGAACGGTGCTGGGCCTTTCCATGGGCTGGCCCATGGAGTGGGTTTCCGTGCTCTTGTGCGTGGGGGTCACCGCTCTGGTGCTGGTGCTGGCCGTGGGCGTGGGGCGGCGCTCCACAGGGGACGCCACCGTCTTTTTTCTGACGGAGGAGGACCGGCTGTTTGTCATGGACGTCCGCCAGCGGACCGGCGGGGGCTGGCTGGGATATTCTCATGCTGTCCAGGCAATGAGAACCCAACGCTTTCTGCGGCAGCTGACCCAGTCGCCGGAGAGGCTTTCCGGCGGGGACGAGATTTTACAGGTAGAGGGGATCAAGGAACGCCGGAGGGATTATGCCCTGCGCTGTCGGGTCGGCCGCCCTGGCGGGTGGACGGTTTCCGCCACCTATTTTTTGACAAAGGAAATGGAGGACCGGGAGGAGTTGCTCCGCCAGCTGGAGCGGCGGGAAGGGTGGAACGGCAGTCCGGAGCTCGTGGAAAACCGAAAACCCGCCTATATCCTTCTAAGTATTCTGGCTTTCTGCCTGTTCTGCGCCCTGTCTATATGCAGCCATCCGGCGGTGGGGTTGCTGCCGGGGCGCATCTATGGTCCGTGTCTGGGCGCGGCCTTTGGGGCGGTGTGCTGCGGGGTCTGGTTTGGGCTTCGGCAGCACCGGGGCCCGTGATTTTTCTTTCGTTGAGGAGGAGAGGAAGGGCGAGACGCCGGACGCTGCAAGCCGCAGATCACCCTGGCAAAGCGTCGCATCCAGGCCTTTACCATCGCCGCTGCCCTCATTGCGCGGGAGCTGGAACGGAGCGGGCAATCATAAGAAGGCCCGGAGCCTCTGAACGGTAAGAAGCTCCGGGCTGATTTTGTCTTGACAGGGAATCAGAGGTGGGTTTGACCCCTGGCGGCCGAGAAGGGGCAGCGCTTGCCGATGCACTGGCTGTTATGGGTACTGTAAGAGCAGACGGGAACGATCCGCGTCAGCTCCACCCCCAGGTGGGCCCGGACAAAGTCCACGGCGGCGAGGATGGCGAGAAAGGAGTCCCGTTTGCAGCAGCGCGGACCGCCCGCTCTGCCGATGCTGTCCAGGGCCCGGGCGGTCATTTGATTGCTCAGGCCCCAGGGCGTCCGGGCCAGAGGGGTGGACGCCGTGGCGATGGCCAAAAACTGTCCAGCGCTGATCCCGGCGCCGCAGGCGCCCCAAAAACCGCAGGCGCCCCCCGGGACGGCTTTGCCCCGGCTGTACATTTCACAAAGCGCATTCTCCAGATCCAGGGGACCGCCCGCATTTTTGTAGGCGGTGAGCAGCGCCGCGCCCACCATCACATGGTGCTCCGGGCCGTGCATATGACAAAAGGGTAAATCCATCATCCTTCGGACAATGGCCACGGGGTCGGTGGAGGTCTCGGAGAGGCAAAGGCCGAAGATGCTGTCCATGCCCTGGGTGTGGCAGTCGCTGCACACATAGTGGCCCTTTACACAGCGGGTCTTGCTGGGCTCCTGCTTGTGGCAGATCGCGCACTCCATGACCGTATCCTGGAGCAGATATTCCAGCGGCTCTTTACAAATCAGACATTCTTCCATAGCTGCCTCCCGTTTCACACGTCCTAATGTTCTGGATGACCGGCCCCCATAAAACGCCGCTTAGTCGCCGGACGACCGCTTGCGCCCGGGAAATATTGTTTCGACCGGAGGCAGCGGAGGTTGGGAACGGTACACCCGCCTGCCGGCATAGGCGGCATTTAAGGCCTGCTCGCTGAGCCTGGCGGATATGTACTGTTTTTGCGGCGCGCTGAGCGTATCCACGTCCACCCACTGATCGCCCACCTTGACATAGGCGGCGGAATGGAAGGTCCAGCCCTGAGGGGTCGTCAGCGTTATCATATCTGCGGTCCTCCTTTTCACATGGCTGCATCAGCCTATGTGTGCGGCGGCTTGTCCTATGTTTGGCTCCGATGTTACGCTGCCGCCCTTCCGGCCTCTTGTTTTCCGCAATTGCATTGTGGGGAGCGGTTCGATATAATAAAGTATATAATACGCACGTTCCAAATGCCACAGTAAAATGAAAGGGAGGCCGGCCGCCATGGAAAATGAGAACGGCGTGTGGGTTATGAGAGGACTCGACTGGGACGACCCTTCCCGCATCCGCAGCTGGCCGGCGCTGATCCGCCGGGTCGACGAGATTGGGTTTCTGCCGTTGTTCCGGAACGAGATCCGCGGTTTTTCCGTTGAGGAGCATACCGCCGCCAGCGGCTGGTGGTCCGGCGACCCGGAGCAGGACCCTTGGGAGTGGCGGCAGAGCATCGCCCGGGACGGCCGGGTGGCCTATGGTAAATTTTTTGACAAAAAGGCCGGGTTTATCTCAAAGGCCTGGTTTCCGCACTTTGCCAACTGGCGGCGGGACGGCTATGACTTTGACAGCCGCTGGGAGGAGGGGCTGGCCAGCCAGCGCCAAAGGAAGGTGATGGAACAGTTCGACGGTCAGGAAGCGCTTGCGTCCTTTGCGCTCAAACGCCTGGCCGGGTTTGGCAAGGAAGGCGAAAAAAATTTTGAAGGCACGGTGACCCAGCTCCAGATGGGCGGATACCTGCTCATCCGGGACTTCCGGCGGCGGCGCAGCAAAAAGGGGCAGCCTTACGGATGGCCCATCTCGGTCTACGCCACGCCTGAGGCTCTGTGGGGCTATGACCATATCGCCTCCGCTTACCCGGTGGAGCCGGCGCGGTCGGGGGAGCTGATTTACCGTCAGGTACGCGGACATTTCCCGGCGGCTACGGAGACCGCGCTCCAGCGGGTGCTGGGATGGAGCGGCTAAGGGTTTGACGCGGAAGAAAGGAAAAATGTTATGCGTATTCTCATGCTGGGCAACAGCTTTACCTTTTATAACGATATGCCCCAAACGCTGGCCCGGCTGACCGGCGGGGAGGTGGTGCAGCATACCCGGGGCGGGGCGCGGCTGTCCGAACATCTGAACCCCGGGACCAGGCTGGGCGCCCAAACCCAGGCGGCGCTGCGCCAGGAACGCTGGGACTATGTGGTGCTCCAGGAGATGAGCCATGGGCCCATTACCTCTCCCCAACGCTTTTTTGCCAGTGTGGCGGAGCTTTGCCATCAGATTCGGGCAAATGGGGCGGTCCCCATTCTCTACGCCACCTGGGCATATGAAAAAAACGGCGCGCGGCTCAGGGCCAAGGGCTGGGACTATGACGAGATGGCCCGCGGACTGCGGGCGGCCTACCAAAAAGCAGCGCTGGAAAATGACGCGCGCGTGGCCCATGTGGGCTGGCGGTTTTACCAGTTGTCCCAGACGCAGGACCTTTACGCCGCCGACGGCGTCCACCCCAACGAGACTGGCTCCCGCATTGCGGCCCAGACCATTGCGGCGGTCATTCAGGCACAGGAGGAGAACCAACCATGATTCGAGACATCTGCAAGGACGAGGCCCTTCTTTCCAGGAAGGCGGAGACCGCCGTACCGGAGGACGCCGCGGTTGCCGCCGATTTGCTGGAGACGCTGGCGCACCATAAGGATGGATGCGTGGGCATGGCGGCCAACATGATCGGCGTGAACAAGCGCATCATTGCCTTTGACAATGATGGGACGTATATGGTCATGTTCAATCCGGAGATCGTCAAGAAAACCGGGCCATACGATGCGGTGGAGGGGTGCCTTTCTCTCGCCGGCACCCGGCCGGCCAAGCGGTGGCGGTCCATTAAGGTGCGCTGGCAGAACGAGAAGTTCCAGGAGCGCATCAAAACCTTTACCGGCTGGACGGCCCAGATCATCCAGCACGAGATGGACCACTGCGAGGGGATTCTCATATGAAAAAATGCAGAATTACCGTCATGCGCATGACGCGGTACGAGGATTTGATGGCGCAATATGAAAACCCCATCGCCCACGCCTGCGACATGGAGGTGGGACAGATTTTTATTGCCAACGGCTGGGAGAAGCCGGAGGGCTTTTGCCAGAGCGCCTGGGATACCCTCTCACCCTTTGTACTGGCGCTGAGCCACGGCGGAGAGAATTTTTACGACGGCTGGATGCAGAATCCCAGATCCGCCATGCTTTCCTGCAACGATGGCTTTCGTCCGGTGAGCTTTTTGGTGGAAGCGCTGGACGAGGACGCCGTGTGAGGAGGGGAGAACCATGTTTGAAAACAAAATTGCCGTGGTTACCGGCGGAGCCAGGGGCATCGGCAGGGCCATTGCGGAGGAATTCCGCCGGTCCGGGGCCCGGGTCTGCGTCATTGACCTGCGTTCCAATGACTACTTTGTGGGGGACCTGTCCGAGCAGGCCGTTTTGGAGGCCTTTGCCCATAAAGTCATCGCCGACTACGGCCATGTGGACTATCTCATCAACAACGCCCTTCCCCTGATGAAGGGCATCGATCAGTGCAGCTACGAGGAATTCAACTATGCCCTGCGGGTGGGGGTCACCGCGCCTTTTTACCTGACCAAGCTGTTTGCGCCTTACTTTGCACCCGGAGCGGCCATTGTGAACATTTCCTCCTCCCGGGACCGGATGAGCCAGCCCCAGACCGAGAGCTATACGGCGGCCAAGGGCGGCATTTCCGCCCTGACCCACGCGCTGGCGGTAAGTCTGGCCGGGAAAGTGCGGGTCAACTCCATCTCACCCGGCTGGATCGACACCGACTGCGCCGTCTATGAAGGGCCGGACGCCGACCAGCACCCTGCCCGGCCGGGTGGGAAATCCCATGGACATCGCCCATATGGCGCTCTATCTCTGTTCGGACAAGGCGGGCTTTCTGACGGGGGAGAATATCTGTATCGACGGCGGCATGACCCGCCAGATGATTTATCACAACGACTTTGGCTGGAAGCTGCAGGGGAGGGACTGTCCGTGAAAACCGCCATCTGCTATTACTCCCGCCACCACGGGAACACCCGGAAGGTGGCGGAGGCCATGGCCGGCGAGGGGGAGGCGGACCTGATCGACGTCACCGCCCGCCGCATGGTCCGGCTGGAGGGGTATGACCTCATCGGCTTTGCTTCGGGCATCTATTATGGGAAGTTCCATGAGAGCGTGCTCCGGTTTGCCCGGCAGTATCTGCCCCAGGGGAAGCCGGTGTTTTTCGTCTGTACCTACGGCGGCGCCAAAGGCGGCGGTCCGCGGGACGTGGCGGAGCTTGCCCGGGAGCGGAGCTGCCCAGTGCTGGGCGTGTTTGGCTGCAAGGGCTATGACACCTTCGGTCCGTTTCGCCTGGTGGGCGGGATCGCCAAGGGACACCCGAACGCCCGGGATCTGGAAAATGCCCGCGGCTTTTTCCAAAGCCTCAAAAAGACGTATGACAGCGAGGAAACGCGATGAAACTTGCCATTCTTTCCGATACGCACGGCCTGCTGCGGCCGGAGGTCGTGGAGCGCCTGAAAACCGCCGACGCCATCCTCCACGGCGGCGACATCAACAAAAAGAGCACCTTGGACGAGCTGCGTCAGTACGCCCCGCTTTACGTTGTCCGGGGCAACAACGACAAGGCGTGGGCGGAGGACCTTCCCCATGACCTTACCGTTACCCTGGGCGGCGTGACCTTTTATATGGTCCACAAGCAAAAGGAGGCGCCGGAGGACCTTTCCGGCGTGGACGTGGTGGTATTTGGCCATTCCCACAAATATGTACGGTGGGAAAAAGACGGGCTGCTCTGGCTCAATCCGGGTTCCTGCGGTCCCCGGCGTCCCAACCGGGAGATCACCATGATGATGGCGGAGGTTTCGGACGGAACCATTCAGGTGGAGAAAGTCGCCATTCCCCATCCGGAAGGGTGAAGCGCCTTTCCGCGCATTGACGCTCTGGACCGGCGGGTATACAATGGAGAAAAAACAAGGAGGGATCTTTTATGGAAGAAGTCTATCAATTTCTGAAAGCCTGCGGCACCTACTATCTGGCCACCATGGAGGGAGAACAGCCCCGGGTGCGTCCCTTCGGTACGGTGGACCTGTTCAACGGGCAGCTGACCATCCAGACCGGCCGGAAAAAGGAGGTCGCCCAGCAAATGCTGCGCAGCCCCAAGGTGGAGCTGTGCGCCTTTGACGGCGAACGCTGGCTGCGTCTGGCGGCCACGGCGGTGGAGGTACGGGAAGTAGCCGCCCAGGCGCACATGCTGGACGCCTACCCCAATCTTCGCGCCATGTATGCCCCTGGCGACGGCAACACCATAATCTTTGCCCTGACGGACGCCACGGCCACCTTCTCTTCCTTTACCGAAGCCAGCCGCACCGTTACCTTCTGACGTTGGTATTATATTTTTTGTTTTCCGGAACTTAGGAAGCATGTGCCGATACCGCTGTTCTGGGGCGGCACCTCCGGGAGGATTTTGCCGGCCCGGTAATGGTGAGACATATACTCTTGGGATGTTTGGTTAAAAAATCCGGTATATTCGGCCATATCTGACTGGGAGTCAGGAGTTTCCCAAAGTTAAAGATACCACATCAATCCCACGCGGACTTTTGCTCAACCGATACAGCCGGAGGGCTGGATAACAAGAAAAGGCGGTATGCGCCCCGTGGAGGGGTAGCGTACCGCCTTTTCTTGTGGGGGTTTCCAAAGGGGGCAACGCCCCCATTTGGCACACGACTTTGCGAAGCAAAGTGTAGTGTGTTATACGCTCTGCCGGCGTTGCCGTGAAAATGCCGTTGCCGCCGGGGAGGGCAAGGGCATTTGAAGCGGCAGGAAAACAGGGCTGTGCTTGCGTGGCGTGGAGCCGCAAGCGCAGGTCTGGACTCATCAGCAGACAGGGCGTATATGAAAGCCCCCGTCCCTCGTCCTACGCTCCGACTTGTGGACAAAGTGTCCCGAAGTTGTGGCCACACTCCCGGAAAAGTAGCAGGACAGCGGGCAACCGTCAAGGCTGAAATGGAGACCCCAGAAAATTCTGTGTAATCGACAGGAATCGATAGGTTAAGGTTTCCTGACAAAGTCAAGAATATGATCAAGATATTTACGATAAAGGAGTCAGGAAGCTA
>NZ_JACLZC010000050.1 GCF_016901735.1 Pseudoflavonifractor phocaeensis
ACCCCGCTACCCTCATCGCCTCCAGCCAGAAGGCCATGGACGTACTGGGCTGGCAGCCCAAGTATACCAACGTGGAGGACATCATCGCCACCGCCTGGAAGTGGCACACCTCCCACCCCGACGGCTACGGCATCGACGGCTGATCCTGTTCCCTTTTTCCGCTGACCAGGTTGCAGGAAACGGCAAGATGCCTGCATGGACGCGGGCGACCACAAGGGTCGCCCCTACATGACGGGAGGGGCGGCCCTCGTGGCCGCCCCTTTCTATCAAAAAGCGAGGTTAGGTCCCTCTCTTGGGTCCTAACCTCGCTTTTTTATGCGGTTTATACCGTTCGGAAGGTAATTTCAACGGTAAACAGGTCCGCCTCGGTCCGCACCAGGAACCGCCCGCCGCAGGCCTCGGTAAAGCTCTTGGCGATGGCCAGGCCCAAGCCGCTGCCGCCGTCGGTGCGGCTCTCGTCCCCACGGACAAACCGCTCCGTAAAATCCACATCCTGCGGCAGCTCATCTCTGGAGATGTTGCGTATCCGCACCACTGCCTGCGTTTCGTCCTCTTCCAGCGTGATGTACACCCGGGAACCGGGCATGGCATATTGCAGGGCGTTCTGGATGAGGTTTTGGAACACCCGGTACAGCCGGTCGCCGTCGGCCCGGATGGAAACCTCCCCCTCCGGCAGCTCCACCCGGAAGGTGAGACCGCTCCGCTCCATGGGCTCGGCCTGGTCGGCCAGGGTCTGGCGCAGCAGCTTGCCCAGATCCAGCGTCTCCCACCGGATATCCAGATTGCCTGTGGTGGCCTTGCTCACCTCAAAGACCTCCCGCACCATCACCCGCAGCCGTTCCGCCTTTTCCTGCAAAATCTTTACATAGTCCCGGGCCGTCTCCGGCAGCTCCTCCTGGGCCAGCAGATCCGTATAGCTCAAAATGGAGGTCAGCGGGGTTTTCAAATCGTGGGACACGTTGGTGATGAGGGCCACCTTCATCCGCTCGCTGTGGGTCCGCTCCTCCACCGCCTTTTGCAGCCCGCCGCCGATCTCAATCAGGTCCTTGGAAAGGGCAGACAGGTCCCCATCCTGGGGCAGCTGCTCCGGCGGATCAAAATGTCCCGCGCTCATGTCCCCGATCTGCTGGGCCACGCGCCCCAGATCCTGGGCCAGCCGCTTCTGGGCCTTCCAGCCGCTCCACTGCTGGACTATAATGGCAAGCCCCAGAATGCCCAACACAATGGTCAGCAGCGTCAGCGGCGGATACTGGAAGGTGGAAAGGAACAGGACGAAATCCATCGCCGCCGCCCCCGCCGCCAGAATCAGCACCCCCAGCCAGGACAAAAAGCTCCGGCGGATCAGCCGATTCTGAACCGGCAGCGCCTGCTCCCTTGCCCGAAGATTGCGCACCAGCCAGCCGCAGAAGCTGTGGGCCCGCAGATGGCCCCAGTTGCGGACGCAGTCGTTGAGGTAGATGCTGAGCAGCACCGCCTCCAGCCAAAGGAGCAGAGCCCCTTCCTCGCTGATATAATAGTTCAACAAACCTAGAAAAAGTTGAAACAGCAGCCAAAGAAGGGGCAGCAGCAAGATCAGCTTGATTTCCAGCCAGATTCTGCCCGTCACACCCGCCAGCGCCGCCCAGGCCCGGCCCAGATGCCGCCGCCAGAGAATCGTCCACACCAGCAGCACCAGGCCAACCAGGCCGATGCCGCCCGCCAGGAAAACGGCCCAACGCACGTTCTCCTGGCCTCTTACAATCCCATAAAGACTGCTCCATTGCTGGTACTCCGCCGGCGTCTCCGCCGCCGCCAGCCAGATGGTCACATCCGCCGTCATTTCCCGAATCTCCTCCGGGTCCCGGGCTGTAATCCAGTCGTACAGATAGTCATAGATGCTCCGGTTGCTGTAACCGGGCACGTCCCACTGTTCCCATACGCCGCGGTATACGCCGTCGCCGTAGACGTCCAGCTCCTCCCCGTCCTTCCACAGGGTGACCGTGCCGTTTTGGTATTTGAGATAGAAATTATACCCCTTCACCTGGCGGCTCATCAGACGTTCGTCCATCTCCTGGGTGTTTGCCGCAAGGAGTTTTGTGCCGTCGTAGACCTCATAACGCAGGTTTCGGTCCTGCAACAGGCTGTCCGCACTGCTGCTCTCGGAAAACATGGCCACATACAGCCCGTCCCGCAGATAGTTTTCCATCACCCCCCGGAAGTCCCCAGTCTCCTGATAGTCCGCCGCAAAGCTCTCTCCGATCCGCCGGAGGTCCGACGAGCCCGCCACAACCACGGAATAAATTGCAAAAAGCACAAAAATTGTTGTCGATACCAGCAGAAAGCAAAAGCTAAGTACGGCTTTGACGCTTTTCCATTTTGTATCCAATGCCCCACACCACCTTTATATATTCCGGTTCCTTGGGATCGAGCTCGATTTTCGAGCGAATGTGCCGGATATGGACCATCACCGTGTTCTCCGGCGCGGACAGGGGTTCCTCCCCCCATACCCGCCTGTAAATCTCCTCCGCCGGAAATATCCGGCCCGGATTGCGCATGAGCAGGTCGAAAATTCCCATCTCCGTGGCAGTGAGGTGTACCTCCTCCCCGTCGGCCAGCAGCACCCGGTCCTCCGGCCGGTAGGTCAGACGGCCATTGACCAGCTCGCCGCTCCGCGCCTCCGCCGCCGCGTCCCCCAGGGTGGTGTAGCGCCGCAGCTGGCTCCGCACCCGCGCCGCCAGCTCCTGGGCGTGAAAGGGCTTGGTCACATAGTCGTCCGCCCCCATGGAAAGCCCCAGAATCTTGTCGCTCTCCTCGCTCTTGGCCGACAGCACAATGATGGGTAAATTCCGCCGTTCCCGAATGCGCATCAGGGCCGACAGGCCGTCCAGCTTGGGCATCATCACGTCCAGGATGATGAGCTGTACCGACCGCTCCGCCGCCAGCGCCAGCGCCTCCAGGCCATTGTAGGCCTTCAGGGTCTGATACCCCTCCTTCTCCAGCAAAATGGAGATGGCGTTGACGATGGCCTTGTCGTCATCCACGATGAGCACACATTCGTTCATACTCTCTCGCTCCTCCTTACCGTGCTTTTAGGATACCATGGGGCTCTTACAGCTTCCTGGTGCTCTTTCCTAAGTTTTTCTTAACATCAAAAATGGCCGCCCGGCAGGCGGCCATTCTTGAGGTTCTCGCTTACAGCTCCACGGTATGGACGGTCCCATCCGCGGTAAAGGTCAAAGTTGCTTCGTCCTCGCTGAGGACCCAGTCGGAGCTGGTCCCGCCCCACAGCGTCCGGACAGCTCCCGTGCGGTCCACCGCCACGATCTTCGCGCCAAAGCTCATCATGTTGTGGTACTGCACCGCCAGAATGGTAGTCTCGTCCGTATCCGCCCGAAAATCTACCGTACTTCCGGTATCGCCCAGACTCAGCGCCCAGGAAAGGCACTTTTCATACGCCTGCGCCTGGATCTCCTCCATGGAGGCCACGGCCTCCTCCGGGACGCTCTCATAGAGGCGCACGAAAGTGAGGACCGCCTGCTCCCGGGTGTAGGTACCCAGCGGGTCAAAGGCGCCGGTATCGGTCCCCTGCATGATGCCCAGCGACTCCGCCGCCGCCACATCGGCGCTGGCCCAGTCGGCGATCTGGCCGCTGTCCGCAAAGTGGGCGGCGCTGCCGGTTGCCTGGGCTTCATCGTCCACCACCCGGTAGCTGCGCAGGAGCATACAGGCGGCTTCCTGCCGGGTGATGGTCCTGTCCGGCTCGTAGGTGGAGCCGTCCCCCGTGCCGTTGACCACGCCGAAGTAGTTGGCGGCGTTGATATAGGGCCGCAGGTCGCCGTTGGTCACGTCGGTAAAGCGCCAGTTGTCCCCCAGCACCCCCCAGCGGTTTTCCATGTCGCCGTAAACCCCTCTCCCGTCGCCGTCCGAGACGGCGTTGCCGTAGAGGTTGACGAAGTCCTCCTCCGTCTCAAAGCCATACTGCACCGTCAGATAGCGCAGGGCCAGACAGGCAAACTCCGCCCGGGTGATAGGCTGCTGCCAGCCGTACCGGAGCTCGTCAGGCACCAGGCCCAGTTCCAAAGCCCGGTCCACCTCTTCCGCCGCCCAGTCCGACGGCGCTTCCGCAAGCGGAAGCACGCAGCCCTCGATCTCTACCTCCGGCGCTTCGCCGGCGTTGGGTTCCGCTGCCAGCGCCTGCGCCGTACAGCATCCCGCGATTACACTCAATGACAACAAATACGCGGCAATCCGTTTCATTCTGACAGCCCCCCTATCTCTTATCTTTTACCTATGATCGCTCACTCGTACAGGGGATACTTTTCGGTGATGGACGCCACGGCGGCCCGCAGCTCGTCCTGGTTGCCCTCAAAGTCGGTGGCGGCACGCCAGATCAGCTTGCCGATGAGGGTCATGTCCTCCTCCTTCAGGCCGCGGGTGGTGGCGGCGGGGGTGCCCACACGGATGCCGGAGGTGACAAAGGGCTTCTGGGGGTCGTTGGGGATGGCGTTCTTGTTGACGGTGATGTTGACCTCGTCCAGGCGGTGCTCCAGCTCCTTGCCGGTGACGCCGGCCCGGCGCAGGTCCACCAGCATCAGGTGGTTGTCGGTGCCGCCCGACACCAGATCAAAGCCCTCGTGCATCAGGCTCTGGGCCAGAGCGGAAGCGTTCTTGATGATCTGCTGCTGATAGGTCTTGAACTCCGGCTTGAGGGCCTCGCCCAGGGCCACCGCCTTGGCGGCGATGATGTGCTCCAGGGGACCGCCCTGGGAGCCGGGGAAGATGGCCGAGTCGATCTTCTTGGCCAGCTCCTCCTTACAGAGGATCATGCCGCCGCGGGGACCGCGGAGGGTCTTGTGGGTGGTGGTGGACACCACGTCGGCATAGGGCACCGGAGAGGGATGGAGGCCGGTGGCCACCAGACCGGCAATGTGGGCCATGTCCACAAAGAAGTAGGCCCCCACCTCATGGGCGATGTCGGCAAAGGTCTTGAAGTCGATGATGCGGGGATAGGCCGAAGCGCCGGCCAGGATCATGCGGGGCTTGTGCTTCTTGGCCAGGTCGCGCACCTGGTCATAGTCGATATATCCCCGGTCGTTGAGGCCATAGGAAATGATGTTATAGTTCTTGCCGGAAAAATTCACCGGAGAGCCGTGGGTCAGGTGTCCGCCGTTGGCCAGGTCCATACCCAGCACCGTGTCGCCCGTCTGGCACAGGGCCTGGTAGACCGCATAGTTGGCCTGGGCGCCGCTGTGGGGCTGGACATTGGCGTGGTCCGCGCCGAAGAGCTGGCAGGCCCGCTCCCGGGCGATGTTCTCCACCACGTCCACACACTGGCAGCCGCCATAGTAGCGCTTGCCGGGATAGCCTTCGGCGTACTTGTTGGTGAGCACGGAGCCGGCAGCCGCCAGAACCGCCTCGCTGACAAAGTTTTCAGAGGCGATGAGCTCGATGTTGCGGCGCTGACGCTCGTACTCGGCGCGGATCGCCTCACCCACGGCGGGATCGTGTGCGGCGACGAAATCCATCCATTCCTTGACCATAATCGTGATTCCTCCTTGATCGGCCGACTGCGTCCGCAGTCTTTCTTTCATTATAGCGGAAAAGCGTCCAAACCACAATGAAAATTTTGTCGTATTTTTTTCGGCTGTATGGTATAATATCTGTTACATCTGATTCAATCTCCAACGAGGTGATCCCCATGAATTCTCCCGAAGCCGTCCGCGCCGTGGTGGAGGAGCTCAAAGCCCTCTATCCCGACGGTATTTGTTCGCTGCACTATCAGAAGGATTATGAGCTTCTCTTTTCCACCCGTCTCTCCGCCCAGTGTACCGACGAGCGGGTCAACCAGGTGACCCCCACCCTCTTCTCCCGCTTCCCCACCCTGGAAGCGCTGGCCAATGCCGACGTGGCCGAGGTGGAGGAGATCGTCCACTCCACCGGCTTCTTCCGGGCCAAGGCCAGGGACATCGTGGCCGCTTCCCGGATGCTGCTGGATGAATACGGCGGCAAGGTGCCAAACACCATGGACGCCCTCCTGAAGCTGCCCGGCGTGGGACGCAAAACCGCCAATCTGGTGCTGGGCGACATCCACCACACCCCCGGCGTGGTGGTGGCCGATACCCACTGCATCCGCATCACCGGACGGCTGGGCTTTACCGACGGCTCCAAAGACCCCGTCAAGGTGGAGCAGCAGCTCCGGGCCATCCTGCCGCCGGAGGAGTCCAACGACTTCTGCCACCGGATGGTCCTCCATGGACGGGCGGTGTGTATGGCACGCAAGCCGGACTGTGCTTCCTGCACCCTCCGGCCCTGGTGCGATTTTTATAACGGCGGCGACGGACAATAAAAAACGGGGCGCACCCCGGGAGGATGGAACCCCCCAGGATGCGCCCCTTCTTATGTGCGCCGGTATGCTCCGGACTCAGCAGCCGCAGCCGCTGTTGCAGCCGTTGTTGTTGCAGCCGCAGCCACAGTTACAGCCGCAGTTGCAGCCACAGCCGCAGCCGCTGCCATTGCCGCTGCCGCAGCAGCAGCAGATGATGATGATAAGCAGGATGATCCACAGACAGCCGCAGCCACCCCAGTTATTGTTGCACCCCATAACGCGTACCTCCTGATGAAAGATGGAGACACGGCCTTTTCCGCCGGAGCCTTTGCCCCGGCTGCCGTCCGGTCTCAGTTCATCCTATGTCTCAGTGGGAAATGGGTGCTTGACCTATTTTTTCAGAGGAAAAGCCGGTTGACGCCCCGCACGCGCCCAAAGGGAGACAGGTGGGAGGCGCTGGCCGCCTGAGCCGCCGGAGGCAGCGCCCGGACGTGGGCCGGGCAGAGGGACACGCAGCGCATACAGCGGATGCACACGGACCCGTCGGTCTCCCAGGGGCGCGCCGCCGGGATGGCACCCGCCGGACAGGCCGGAGCGCACAGCCCGCAGTTTGTGCAGTCCTCCGCCGTCGCCGTGGGAAAAGCCGCCATGCCCTTCCATGCCCGGTAGGGACGGTCCCCCGGCAGGGCCGCTTCTCTGCCGCCGGAGGTCAGCTTGTCCAGAAGCGCGCCGCCAAAGCCGGCGATCTCCTCCTCATCCAGGGCGTCCGGCCGGTCCGCCGCCAGCGTGGTCACAATGGAATGCTTTGCCGCCAGCGCCGCGCCGCCCAACAGGCGGAAGCCCCGGGCGCTCAAGCCGTCCCCCAGTTCGGCCAAAGCGTCCTCCCAGGCCCGGTTGCCGTATACCGCAACGGCCACGGCCCAGGCTCCGTTTCCCGTCAAACGGGAGAGGCGCTCCATCATCAGCCCTGGCATCCGGCCGCCGTACACCGGGCCGGCCACCACCGCCAGACGGTCCGGCGGACAGAGGTGGGACGCCTCCTCCCGCCGGGTCAGGTCGATCTCTTCTTCCACCGTGCCAAGCGCACGGGCCAGCAGCAGACCGGCCCGATGACTCCCGTCGGTGGGACTGAAATGCACAAAGGTTACCTTCTGTTCCATCGCCGCTCCTTTACTGCCGCGTTACGGCCACGCCCGCCTGAATGCTTCTGATCTCTGCGGCGTCCACCGCGCCCTTGTCGTCCATCCAGTCCAGCAGCGTGCCGCCCGCCTTGCGCTGGGCGTCCAGCACAAAGTAGGACAGATACGCCAGATGCGCCCGGCAGAAGGTGGTCTCCTCCGCGGTCAGCAGGGTATACTCCCCGCTGGTCAGCACCCCCAGCGCCTTTCCCTGGGCAAGGGCGGTCTGCCAGGTAAAATCAGGGTTGTCCCCCGTCTCGCTGTATCCCAGCGCCCGCAGCAGGAAAATCACATACTCGCTGGCGCCCATGGCGCGCTCCGGTGCGAAGGCCGTCCCGCTCACGCCGGTGGTGTAGCCCTTGCTGTACGCATAGGCCACATAGCGATCCGCCCAGGCGGGCACGTCGACAAAGGGATTGACGCCCGTATAGGAGAGCGCCGCTTCCTCCTCCCCGATGAGGCGGAGGAACATAACCAGTCCCTCAATGCGGGTGGGGATGTTTTCCAGATCATAACCGCTGCCATAGGCCGTATCGGTGCCCCGAAACAACCCCATTTCCGCCAAAGCCCCGGCCAGAGCGTTATAGTCGGTGGCGGTGCTGGCTTCCAGGCTGTACACCCCCTCCAGGCTGATCACCGCCGTCTCGCTGACCACCCGCAGCGACAGCGTGCCGCTCTCCGAGGCCAGAAGCTTATGCCGCAGCGGCAGCGCCGCGCCCAGAGGCAGCGTATAGCCGCCTGTTACGTTCACCGCCGTTCCGCCGGCAATTTCCACGTCTCCCGCCAGTGCCATGGCCCCCGAACCGACGGTGAGGGAGATTACGTCGCCCCGCTTATAGCGCCGGTCCTTCAGGCCGGTCTGACCGCCTGCGGAGGCCATGTCCGATTGGTATTCCTCCTGCAGGTCCGCCAGCGCCTCTTCATAGGTTTTCTGGGTGTCGCTGGCGATTCGGTCCTCCGCCTGTCCCAGCAGACTGGGCAGCAGTTCTCCCGTCAGATAGCTCAGCGGAACCAGTACGTCTCCGCCGGCAGCCAACGCCGTGCCGCCTCCCACCAGCAGAGCCGCCGCCAGCAGTCCCGCCATCCATCGCTTCCCCTTCATACGCCCTCCGAAATCAAATAACTCAGGGTCAGCAGGCTGTCGGCAAAGTGGACGTTCTCCACCCGCACACCCCCCGCCCCATGCTGCAATTCAATGTTGGTAAAATTCCAGATTCCCTTCACCCCAGAGGCGATCAAACGGTCCGCCATTGATTGCGCCGCGCTGCGCGGCACCGTCAGGACCCCCACATCACAGGGATGCTCTTGCAGATACTCCTCCAGGGTGTTGGCGTGGCGTACCGTCAGCCCCGCCATCTTGACGCCCACCACCTCCGGGCATACGTCAAACGCCGCTTGCAGGGTAAAGCCGCTGCGCTCAAAATGGAAGTTCTCCATCAGCGCCCGGCCCAGATTGCCCGCGCCCAGCAGCACGGCCGTGTGGCCCTGGCGCATACCCAAAATGTCGGCGATCTCCCGCCGCAGGTTCTCCACGTTGTAGCCGTAGCCCTGCTGGCCAAATTCTCCGAAGCAGGACAGATCCTGCCGGATCTGAGAGGCCGTCAGTCCCATGGACTGCCCCAGCGCGCTGGAGGAAATGCGTACAACTCCAGCCAATTCCAGATCAGTTAAATGCCGGAAATACCGGGGCAAACGACGGATTACCGCGTCTGATACTCGACCTTTTCTCAACTTTCCATCACTTCCGCTCTCCACATAACTCCATCTTTCCATTCTTCATTCCCATTCACATCATATTTTTTAATTATATCATAAATCATACCGCCGTGCAATTGCCGAATCCCCCCTTCTGCCAAACCAGAACAAAATCCTGATTTTTTACTTGACGTTAATGCGCTAAAGAAATATAATAACGTCTATACCCACGCAACAGACGCCGCTCGGCGGATCCGTGCAGACCGCCGGCCGGCGCAACTTCGAAGGGAGAATGCAACCATGGGAACTGAACGCATCTACAATTTTTCGGCTGGTCCCTCCATGCTGCCGCTGGAGGTCCTGGAGCGTGCCGCCGCTGAGATCACCAATTATCAGGGATCAGGCATGTCCGTCATGGAGATGAGTCACCGCTCAAAGACCTTTGACCGCATCTTCCAGGAGACCAAGGAAAAGTTTGCCCGGCTGATGGGTGTGCCCGAGGGATATCGGGTCCTCTTCCTCCAGGGCGGCGCTTCTTCCCAGTTCTCTATGATCCCGCTTAACCTCATCTCCGCCACCGGTAAGGCCGATTACGCCGTCACCGGCAACTTCTCCAACATCGCCTACAAAGAGGCCAAGAAGTACGGCGAGATCCACGTGGCCGCCTCCTCCGCTGAGGAAAACCACACCTACATCCCCACCCAGGATCAGCTGGACCTGTCCGCTGACGCCTCCTACTTCTATTACTGCGCCAACAACACCATTTACGGCACCGAGTGGCAGTATGTCCCCGAGACCGGCAGCGTGCCCCTGGTGTGCGATATGTCCTCCGACATCATGTCCCGTCCGGTGGATGTGAGCAAGTATGGCATCATCTTCGCCGGCGCGCAGAAGAATCTGGCCCCCGCCGGACTCACCCTGGTGATCATCCGGGAGGATCTGGCCGGTAAGGAACTGCCCTATACCCCGCTCATGATGAACTATAAGACCATGATCGACAAGGACTCCATGTACAATACCCCGCCCTGCTGGTGCATCTACATGCTGGGCCTGATGCTGGATTGGGTGGAGGAAAACGGCGGCGTGGCCGGGATGGAAAAGCTGAAAAAGACCCGCGCCGGTATGCTCTATGAGACCCTGGACCAGAGCCGCCTCTTTACCTGCGCCGCCAAGCCCGGCTCCCGGTCCGACATGAATGTGACCTTCCGGTCCGCCACGCCGGAGCTGGACGCCAAGTTCGTCGCCGAGGCCACCGCTCAGGGCCTGGGCAGCCTGAAGGGCCACCGCTCCGTGGGCGGTATGCGCGCTTCCATCTACAACGCCATGCCTGTGGAGGGCGTGGAGAAGCTGTGCGACTTCATCCGTAAATTCGACGCCGCCAACTGACTTTCTTTCGAGAACTTACTTTCTTTCGAGAAAGAAAGTAAGCAAAGAAAGCTTTCATCGGCTTCGCCTCCTGAATACGGAAGCCGTAAAAAAGTAGGCAGGGAAAGCTTTCATCGGCTTCGCCTCCTGAATACGGAAGTCGTAAAAAAGTAGGCAGGGAAAGCTTTCATCGGCTTCGCCTCCTGAATACGGAAGTCGTAAAAAAGTAGGCAGGGAAAGCTTTCATCGGTTTCGCCTCCTGAATACGGAAGCCGTAAAAAAGTAGGCAGGGAAAGCTTCCGTCTGCGGTACAACAGGACATAACATATCGTATAGGAGAGTCCGGCGGTGGCACTTCCCCTTTTCCGCCGGGCTTCTCTATCTCTTATCTCTTATCTTTTTATCTCTTATCTCAACATTGGGGGTTTTGATCATGCAGATTCAGACCATGAATAAGATCGATCCGGCCGGACTGGCCATACTGGAGCAGGACGGCTTCCAGGTGGGCGACACTGTGGACGCCCCGGAGGGCCTGCTCCTCCGTTCCGCCAAGATCCATGATATGGAGTTTCCCGCCTCTCTGCTGGCCATCGCCCGGGCGGGCGCCGGCACCAACAATATTCCCGTGGATCGCTGCGCCCAGGCCGGTATCGTGGTGTTCAACACGCCCGGCGCCAACGCCAACGCCGTAAAGGAGCTGGCCATTGCCGCCATGCTCCTGGCCTCCCGCAACATCATCGGCGGTTCCGACTGGGTCCGGGAGCAAGCCGCCGCCGGCGTGGATGTGGCCGCCGCCGTGGAAAAGGGCAAGTCCGCCTTTGTGGGCCCCGAGATCATGGGCAAGACCCTGGGCGTGGTGGGCCTGGGCGCCATCGGCGTGCTGGTGGCCAACACCGCCATTGCCATGGGCATGGAGGTCATCGGCTACGATCCCTACCTGTCCGTGGAGACCGCCCTGCGGCTGGACCGCCATGTCCGCATCGTTAAGGATGAGTCTATCCTGTGGAAGAGCTCCGACTATGTGACCCTCCATCTGCCCTACATGCCCCAGACCAAGGACACCGTCAACGCCCAGGTCCTCGCCGAGATGAAGGAGGGCGTCCGGGTCATTAACCTGGCCCGGGGCGAGCTGGTCAACGACGAGGCCATGCTGGCTGCTCTGGAGAGCGGCAAGGTGGCCTGCTACGTCACCGACTTCCCCAACAGCCGCATCGTTACCGATCCCCGTGTGGTGGCCATTCCCCACCTGGGCGCCTCCTCCCCTGAGAGTGAGCGCAACTGCGCCGTCATGGCCGCTCAGGAACTGGTGGATTATCTGGAAAACGGCAACATCCGCAATTCCGTCAACTTCCCCAGCGCTGTGATGGACCGGGGCGGCGCCGCTCGCGTGTGCGTCATCCACCGCAATGTCCCCTCCGTGCTGGCCAGCCTCACCGCCGCGCTCTCCCAGCAGGGACTCAACATCGAAAATCTCACCAACAAGAGCGCCAAGGAGTACGCCTACACCATGGTGGACGTGGACGGCGACGTCTCCGCCGACACCGAGGCCGCCATCCGCGGCCTGGAGAACGTCATCCGGGTCCGGGTGCTCCACTGATTTTTCTCTGTAAAAACGAGGTCAGAACCTTTCCGCGGTTCTGACCTCGTTTTTTATGCCTTCAGTACCATCCAGCACCGGCCGGAACAGGGCGGCAGCGTCACCCGGAAGCAGCCCTCCTCCCCCTCCAGCGGGCGGCCGTCCCACAGGCTCTCCCCGCCGTAGACCGTATTGTCGCTGTCCAGCAGCGGCTGGAGAAGGGCGCCCTCCTCCAGCTCCAGCGTCAAGTTCTCCGGCGTCCAGCTGAAATTGAAGGCGAACACCACCCGTTCCCCTTCCCCCCGCCGTTCCAGGGCAAAGAGACAGCGCTCCTCCTCCAGGGCCAGCCAGCGGAACCCCTTGGGGCCGTAGTCCTCCGCCCACAGCGCCGGATGATAGTGGTAGACCAGATTCAGGTCCCGGAAAAACCGCTGAAAGCGTTGATGCTCCGGCTGCTCCAGCAGCTCCCACGCAAGCGCCTTCTGTTCGCTCCACTCGGTGGTCTGCCCCAGCTCCGCTCCCATAAAATTCAGCTTCTTTCCGGGATGGGCAAACATGTAGAGGTAAAACGCCCGGGCCTGGGGGAATTTTCCCTCCAGCAGTCCCTCCATCTTCTGCAAAATGGACGCCTTGCCATGGACCACCTCGTCGTGGGAGAGGGGCAAAATATAGCGCTCGTTGAAAAAATATTCCATGGAAAAGGTCAGGGCATAGGCGCCCTTCTTCCGCTCCGCCTGGGGCATCTGAAAATAGGAGAGGGTATCGTGCATCCAGCCCAGATCCCACTTGTAGTCAAAGCCAAGGCCCCCCGCCTCCACCGGCGCGGTGACGCCGGGATGGGCGCTGGAATCTTCCGCGATGAGCATGGCGTTTGGATGAAGCGCCTTTAGACCCCGGTTCATCTCCCGCAGGAAGGACAGCCCGCACTGGTTCTCCCCCCGGCCCGGGTCCCCCTGCCAATAAATCAGGTTGCGCACCGCGTCCATCCGCAGGCCGTCAATGTGGTATTCCTCCAGCCAGTAATGGGCGGCGGACTGCAAAAAGCTGCGCACTTCCCCTCTGGCGTGCATGAAATTACAGCTCCCCCACTCGCTGTACCCCACCGCCGGATGGGGATACTCGTAAAGGGCGGTGCCGTCGTAATTCCAAAGGGCGTAGTCGTCCACCGCGAAGTGGACGGGTACAAAGTCCAGAATCACCGCGATGGAGGCCCGGTGGCAGGCGTCCACCAGGGACATCAGCTCCCGCGCCGTCCCGTAACGGGCGGTGGGGCTGAAAAATCCGGTGTTCTGATAACCCCAGGATTCATCGCAGGGATGCTCGCTGAGGGGAAGAAACTCCACGCAGTCAAAGCCGTTTTCCATCAGATAGGGGATGAGCACCGGGATGAGCTCGGTATAGCTGTACCAGCTTCCATCCGCCTTCCGCCTCCAGGCGCCCAGATGGAGCTCGTAAATATTCAGCGGTCCTTTCTTCCGGTCGGTCCGCCCCGCCATCCACACCTGATCCCCAAAGGGAAAGCCCTCCAGCGTCCGCAGCACCGACGCTGTCCCGGGCCGCAGCTCCATCCCGAAGCCATAGGGGTCGCAATGGTCCAGAAAGGAGCCGTCCTGCTTCCAGATCCGGTATTTGTACCGGGTACCGTCGGGCAGCTTCTCCCCCACCCGGCACACCCAGAAATTGCCGTCATACTCCTTCTCCATCGGGGTCTCGGTCCAGCCGTTCCAATCGCCGATCACCGACACCCCCGCCGCCGCCGGCGCGAAGGTGCGGAATATGACCCCGTCCCCTTCCCGATGGGCGCCCTGATACCGGTAGGCGTCAAAACAAGTACCGGCATAAAAGCTCTGGTAATCCATATCGATTCACTCCTCAAATAATCAGACATGAGTTGTTTTTCAGACTGTGATAGGAGTATAATAGATGCACCTACGTTTTACCACCGGCAATTTTCATCGAGCGTAGGTTAACCAACCCTTTTCGGAAAATGTCTGAAAGGAGGCGCTGATATGGATCTGCGCATCGAAAAGACCCGGCGGAGCATCGCCCAGGCCTTTCTGGCGCTGCGGGCCCAGAAGCCGCTGGAGAAAATCACCGTCAAAGAGCTCTGTCAAAGGGCCATGATCAACAAATCCACCTTTTACGACCACTATACCGATCTCTATGCCCTCTCCGACGCCCTGGAGGAGGCGGCTGTGGCCGATATCCTGGCCCGCCTCCCACACCCGGAGTATGTCTTTCAGCGTCCCGCCGCCTTTATCCGCGACCTGACGCTGGGCCACCTGGCCCATCAGGAACAGATCCGCGTCCTCTTTTCCGGCAGCCGGCAGGGCCATTTCATCTCCCGCCTGAAGGCCGGGCTGGAGGAGCTGGTGTGGCGGGAGCATCCGGAATACCGGGACGACCCCGTCAAACGGGTGCTGGTCAGCTTCCAGATCTACGGCGGCTATTACGCTTATCTGGACAACAAGGACGCGGTAGACCCGGCCCGGCTGTGGGACGTGCTGGGCGCCGTTTCCCAGGAAATCCAGAGGCTGGATGTTTCATAAAACAAAAGGCGAGGTCAGGAAGTTTTCATTCCTGACCTCGCCGGTCTTTATGGGTTTAGTCCTCGTCATGATCGTGGCAGCCGCAACCGCAGTGGTCGTCCTCGTCGTCACAGCCGCACTCGTCGGCAAAGTCGATGGCGAACTGGCTCTTGCAGGCGGGACACTCGATGGTGCCGGCCTCCAGCACGTCGTGGTCGATGGTCAGCTCCTCGCCGCAGTTGGGGCACTCCACCTGGAAGAAGTCCTCTTCCTCCTCGTCCCCGCCGCAGCAGTCGCAGCTGTCCTCATCCTCGTCGTCCTCATCATCGCCGCCGTAGACCACCTTTTCCACGTCGGAAAGGTCATCGGACACGGCGTCCAGCTCCTCGCCCAAAGCGGTGGTGTTCTCTTCCAGGTCCTCCAGGGAAAGACTGATCTCCTCCAGAATGCCGATCATCACGGAGATGAGCTTGCCTTCCTTGGACTTCTCGGTGTCCAGACCCAGGCCCTCGGCCAGGCCCTTCAGATACGCGACCTTCTCAGAAATCGTCATAATGATTCTCCTTTTCGCAGGCGGCCACAATTTGAGGCGCGGTTCCTTGCTGTTTGGTACGGTTCCGGATCAGCCCTTGCAGCGCTCCAGATACTCGCCGGTACGGGTGTCGATCTTGATCTTGTCGCCGGGGTTGATGAACAGGGGGACCTTGATCTCAGCGCCGGTCTCCAGGGTGGCGGGCTTAGTGACGTTGGTGGCGGTGTCGCCCCGGAAGCCGGGGTCGGTCTCGGTGACCTCCAGCTCCACGAAGGTGGGAGGCTCCACGGCAAAGATCTTGCCCTTGTAGGAGTTGATCTTGCAGGTCATGTTCTCCTTGACGAAGCGGAAGGAGTCGCCCAGGTTGTCGGAGCCGATGGGCACCAGGTCGTAGGTCTCGGGGTCCATGAAGTAGTACAGATCGCCGTCGTTGTAGCTGTACTCCATGTCCTTACGCTCGATATAAGCCTGCTCGAACTTGGCGGTGGGGTTGAACGAGGTCTCGGTCACGCCGCCGGTAATGACGTTCTTCATCTTGGTGCGCACGAAAGCGGCGCCCTTGCCGGGCTTGACGTGCTGGAACTCGACCACCTGCATGACCTGACCGTCCATTTCAAAGGTCACGCCGTTGCGGAAATCACTGGCAGTAATCGTAGGCATTGAAATTCATCCTCCAAACAGGTATTTCATAGATAAGCGATTTTATTTTACCCTACTTTCCCTCTCTTTGCAAGGGGGTCCCTCCAATTTCACCGGAAAAGGGGCATTTTTTCCCGCCCCACCCCGGCTCAGAGAATGATCAGCTCCTTGGGGGAACGGGTGATATCCTCGTTGCCGCCGGCCCGGAGGATGAGCACGTCCTCAATGCGCACGCCGAATTTGCCGGGCAGATAGATGCCGGGCTCGGCGGAGACGGCGGCCCCTTCCGGCATGGGCTTTTCGTTGGAGTGGTTGGCGTTGGGAGACTCGTGGATCTCGATGCCCACGCTGTGGCCGAAGCCGTGGCCGAAGTAGTCGCCGTAACCGGCCTCCTCGATGACCTTGGCGGCGGCGTTGTGGATGTCCCGGCCGGGGACCCCCGCCTTGGCGGCGGCGATGCCCGCCAGCTGGGCTTGGAGGACCACGTCATACACCTTGCGCATCTCCTCGGTGGGTTCTCCCAGAGCCACGGTGCGGGTCATGTCGGAGCAGTAGCCGCCGAACTTGCAGCCGAAATCCATGGTGATGAACTCGCCCAGCGCCACCTTTTTGTCGCTGGGAATGGCGTGGGGCTTGCTGCCGTTGGGTCCGGAGGCCACGATGGGGTCAAAGCTCATCTTCTCCGCGCCCCGGCAGAGCATCTCGTACTGGAGCCGGGCGGCAATCTCCTGCTCAGTGACGCCGGGCTTGATGAACCGGCAGATGGCGGTAAAGGCCGCGTCGGTGATGTCCTGGGCCTTGCGCATCCGGGCCAGCTCCTCCTCGTCCTTGGAGGCCCGCAGGCCGGTGAGCAGGTCCTGGGCGGGCACCAGCTGGGCAGTGAGGCCCTCCTTCCAGCCGTTGTAGTCGGCCACCGACAGATAGGCGTCCTCAAAACCCAAGGCCTTGATGCTGTGCCGGTCGATGACCTCCTGCACCATGGCCTTATAGTTGCGGCCCCGGTCGGTCATGGTGATCTGAGCGCCGGTGACCAGGTCGTTTGCCGCCTCGATATAGCGGGAGTCGGTGAAGTAGTAGCAGCCCTCCCTGGTCACCACCACGTTGCCCTCGCCGTGGAAACCGATGGCATAAAACTCTCCCGGCTCGCTGTTGACCAGCATGGCGTCGATGCCATAGGCGTCCAGCCCGGCGGCGATTTGCTTCAGATGATTCATGGCAATTACTTCCTTTCTATCTCTGCGGACGCCATATCCGGCGTCCCTGCATGTTACCCCAGGGCCTTTTCGTAAAGGCCCTTCATCACCAGGGCGTCCTCGGCCTGGGTGCCCGCCGATTCGCAAATAAAGGTCGGCTGCCAGCCGCGGCGGGCAATCTCCGCCATCAGCGGCGCAGGGTCAGGTCCAAAGTCGTCCTGGGCAAAGGTCAGGTGCATTTTTTCTCCCCCGTTGGGGGTGAACTGGATCTTGGAGAAATGGCTGTGGAAAACCGACGCCCGCGCCTCTCCCAGCACCGCCCGGATGCGGTCCAGCATCTTCACGCAGGCCTCATGCCCCTCCAGCGCCCCCAGGGACCGGGCATATAGATGCCCAAAATCCACCGTGGGAATGAGCCGCTCATCCAGCGTACACAGCTCCAGCACCTCGTCCAGATCCCCCAGCTGGTTGATCTTTCCCATGGTCTCGGGGCACAGAGCAATATGCCCATACCCCGCCTCGTCACAGGCCGCCAGCACCGCCTTCAGCGTGGGCAGAGCGATGTCCATGGCTTCCCGGCGGGTACGCTTCATCAGTGCCCCCGAGTGGATGACCACCCGCTTTGCCCCCATCCAGTCCGCCGCCTGACAGGCGGCGGTGATATAGCCGATGGTTTTTTGCCGGCTGTCCGGGTCGGGATTGGCCAGATTGATGAAATAGGGCGCGTGGAGGGACAGCGTCACCCCCGCGGCCTCCGCCGCGCCCCCCAGCTTGCGGGCCGTCTCCTCCCGAAGGTTAACCCCTTTGCCGCACTGGTATTCATAGGCGTTCAGGCCCAGCTCCGCCAGCCAGCGGGGGGCGTCCACCGACGAGCGGTAGGGAAAGGCGTCCCCGTTGCCCGCCGGTCCGAATTTGATGCTCATCGTCTGCTCCTTTGCCTGGCCAGGGCACGGAACGGCCACTCCACCGCATAGCGCACATAGCGCCCCGGATTGCCCGCCAGCCGGATGGGCTCCACCAGAAGCGTGGTGACTCCGGCGTTGTTGCCCCCCAGAATGTCGGTGAAAATCTGGTCGCCCACGATGGCGGTCTCTTCCGGCGTACAGCCCATCCGCTCCATGGCCCGGACAAATCCGCCCGCCTTGGGCTTGCCCGCGTGGCCGATCCAGGGGATGTCCAGCTTTTGGGCAAACGTCTCGGGACGCCCCGGCTTTCGGCTGTTGGACAGCAGAAACAGCGTCACGCCCGCGGTCCGCAGCCCTTGGTTCCATTCCCGTACCGAGGGCTCCGGCTCCAAAACGCCATAGGGCACCAGCGTATTGTCCAGATCGGCCAGCAGCAGCCGGATGCCCGCGTCGGCCAGCGTTTGGGGGTCAATATCGGTGACGGAGGAATATACATGGTCGGCCAGCAGGGAGATGGCCATGCCCTCACCTCTTTTACAAGTCTTTTTTGTGCCGCGGCGCATATGTTCAATGGTATATCCGCCTCAGCGGCACGCCGCCCCCTTCAATGGGCGACGGCTATTATTATATCATCTGCCTCTGGCAGGAACAAGGGGGTAACGATTTCATGGGTGACGGCGGGCTTTCCCTTCTTCTCCTCGCGCCGCCGGGCCAGGGCCGGGAAGCGGCCTCTTTCGGCCTGCCGGTGGCGCATCTGGCTTATCGGGTGGGCGGCGGCGGCCATCTGTTCCGCTCCGACCTCAGTCCCATCCCACGGGGCGGATTTCTGGCCATGGACGCCGCGGGCTGCGACGGACGGGGACGGAGCGATACCCTGGCGCGGGAGATCCTGCGGGAGTGCGACGCCCGGGGATTTACCGGCGTACTGTGCGATTTTGAGGGGCCGTCCCTCCCTCTGCTGACCCAAACCATCGCCGCCCTGGATGAAGCCCTCGGCCGGCGCGGATGGCCTCTTCTGGCGCCGGAGCCCTACGCAAACGCTCTCTCAAGGGGACAGCTCCTGATCTCCTCCGCGCTTTCCGGCGGGTCTCTGTATCAGCGCCTCTCCGAGGTGATCCAAACGCGGGGGGCGGAGGGCTTGGCCCTGGCGGTGGAGCCGGTGGCCTATGACTTTCCCCTCCCCTCTCCGGACGGGCAGGGCCGTCCACTGGAACCGGCGGACCTGCAGGCCCTGCGGCAGCGCTGGGACCCGCAGATCTATTTTTCCGACGCCCTTTGCGCCCACTACTTTACCTATATGTCCCGAGAGAGCGGCGGGCATTTCGTCCTCTTTGACGACGCCGCCTCCGTGCGCAAAAAGCTGCGGGTGGCGGCTCAACTGGGCATCCGGCGGGCTGTGCTCCCCTATCCCCAGGCAGCCGGAGCCATGGAGGCCATTATGGCGGACAGGCGCAGACACAATCCAAACGCAGACCGCTCCCGCCGCACCGAATAAAAAAAGAGGGCCCACCGTATATTACGGCGGGCCCTCCTCCGAGAGCAAACATCATTTTCGGTCGTAGATCGGTTCCTTACGCAAAGAAGGCGTGGGCGCCGATGGTGGCCACATAGGTCCGGTTACGGGACGCCCAGCTGTTGGGAGAAACCTTGGGGTTGACGAAATAGAGGCTGTTCCCCACTGTGTTGGCGCCATCCAGGCACAGCTTGGCGGCGATCACGCTCTGTTCATTGGGCGTGTAGTAAATGCTTCCGTTGGACACCGGGGTGAACTGGTTCTTCTGGAAGATGACACCCTTGATGGTGCTGGGGAAAAGCGAGCTGGACACACGATTCAAAACCACGTTGCCCACCGCGATCTTGCCGGTCAGCGGCTGGTTGCCGCTCTCGGCGTTGATGATACGGGAGAGCCAATAGACGGAATCGCTGTTATAATAGCTGCTGCCCGAGGCAATGGGACCGCTGCCGGCCAGGAAGGTGACGGTGTTGTCCGCCCAGGCCACAGAGGCGCCCAGCGCCTTGGCCAGTACGCGGGCGGGAACCAGAATGGACTGGCCCTCCACCTGCACCGTATCGGCTACGTAAAGATAACGTCCGTTGGCTTCGATATAGCTGGCGCCGGGAATCACCGACAGGGTCAGGCCCTGGGTCCGAGCCACGGATTTGCCGTTCTCCCACGCCACGGTGGCGTCGGGATAAAGAGCGGACACAACGGGCCAGTAAGATACATATACGCTGTTGTTCACGACCTTGGTTACAGTCGTGTTAGCGGAAAGCTGATTGCTGTTTACGACGATGTTTACTTGATTGCTCTTGCTCTCGGCGGCGGCCGCATGGCTGCTCATGGACACCATCAGGGCCAGGCAGATGACCAGGCAGGACACTCGCTTCTGCATACTCAAAAGACCTCCTGTAACTATTATGTTTTCAGTCTGTTACTTTCTCTGTAACAGATTGTAACCGTATTGTAACTTATTTTCCATGCCATTGCAAGAGCAAATTTGAACAAATCTCGCAATCCCTTGTGCCGCAAGGTGTTTGCGTTCTTCTTTTCTTGCTTTCCCCGGTTCCGTCAGTAAAAAGTGGTGTCAAAACGGTAACAACTTGTTACTATTCCCCATGCAGTCCCGGCCCCCTTTCCCCCCTCCAAAATTTTTTTGATTTTTTTCGAGAAAGCTCTTGACGAATCCAAAATATATGCTATAATAATCAACGTCGTCTGCGAGAGATGAATGTAACAACTGAAAAACAGTACATGCGTAGAGCAGCGCCGTGGAGAGATGGCTGAGCTGGTCGAAGGCGCACGATTGGAAATCGTGTAGGCGTTGATAGCGTCTCGAGGGTTCGAATCCCTCTCTCTCCGCCAAAAACCCTGAGGATATATTTCCTCAGGGTTTTTTACTGCCCTTTTACAAAAAGGAAGGTCCCGGACCACAGACGGTCCGGGAGCTTTTGCCGTTAAAGCCGACAGGCCTGCTCCAGTTTGCCGGCGCACCCGCGATAATAGAAAAAACCGACCGCGTCGGCCAGCGCCCAGCCAATGGGCACCGACCACCAAATCCCCAGCACCCCAATGGCCGGAATGGCGGACAGTACATAGGCCAGCACCACCCGGGTCCCCAGAGACACAATCGTCAGCACCACGCTCATGGCCGGCATGGCTACCGCACGGTAAAGCCCGTAAAAAAGGAACAGACAGCCAATGCCCACATAAAATGCGCCCTCGATCCGCAGATAGGTCGTCCCGATGGACAGGATCTCCTCCTCCGTTCCCACAAAAAGCCCCAGCAGCGGACGGGCCAGCAGACATACCGCCGCCGATGCCAGCAGGCAGAATACCGCCGCCGTTCCCACCGCCCACCGGATGCCCTGCCGGATGCGCTCCGGCTTTCGGGCCCCGTAGTTCTGGGCGATAAAGGTGGAAAAGGCGTTTCCGAAATCCTGTACCGGCATATAGGCGAAGGAAGGTGGCAGGCAGTCCAAAGAGGATCACCCACACATAGTCGCGCATCAGCGCACGGTTCTCCGCCGGCACCTGAAGCAGACCCAAAATCTCTTCCAGCCCCCAAAAAGCCGCCAGATTCAGCGCCGCTGTCAGCGCCGCGATCAGCACAAAGGAAGTGCATACCCGCTCCTTCAGACCGTCCATATCCTCCCGGCCCCAGCAGATGGAGCATAACGCGCCGCTGCCCATGGACAGCCCCAGCAAAATCGAGATGAGAAAGGTCATCAGCGTATAGGCCGAGCCCACCGTGCCCAGCGCTGTGGACCCCAGAAAACGTCCCACAATCACAGTATCCGCAATGTTGTAGCACTGCTGGAGGAGGTTTCCCAAAATCATGGGCAGCGCAAAGCGCAGCATCGTCCCTCCAACAGAGCCTCGTGTCAGATCCAGCTGCATATTCTCTCTCCTTCCCGTAGCTTTTGCAAAAAGAAAAACGCCTGTTTCTGCACAGACGTTTTTCAAGTCCAAGTGACTGGATGCAAACCAGCGGGAGGGCCGGCGTTCCGCCTGCCCTCCCGGGCACCGGCCGATTTTTACGCGCCTCCGGCGCCAAAAGGCTGCTGGTTCGGGGTAACCTTTGCAAAAACAAAAACCGTCTGCATTTCCACAGACGGTTTTGTAAGTCCAAGTGACTGGATTCGAACCAGCGGGAGGGCCGGCGTTCCGCCTGCCCTCCCGGGCACCGGCCGATTTTTACGCGCCTCCGGCGCCAAGAGGCCGCCGGTTCGGGGAAACGCTGCAAAAACAAAAACCGTCTGCGTTTCCACAGACAGTTTTGTAAGTCCGAGTGACTGGATTCGAACCAGCGGCCTCTTGAACCCCATTCAAGCGCGATACCAAACTTCGCCACACCCGGATATTCTCTTTTCCACTGCCTGTTTCATGCAGCTTATATAATATACCACAGACCGTTCTGTTTTGCAAGTGGCTTTTTCAAATTTTTTTCACATTTCTGTAGGAGTACAATACATGTTGGACAGTTGAATAAAAAAGGATGAAGGATAGGGCCTCATCGGTTAAAGTTGAGTTGCGACACAACAACTTGACGAGAGGGGGCCA
>NZ_JACLZC010000006.1 GCF_016901735.1 Pseudoflavonifractor phocaeensis
CGCCTACACCCACCCAGAGCGCCGCCGTCTCCACCCCTGCCCCGTCTCCGACCACCGCTCCCACGGCTCCGCCCACCCAGTCTGTCAGCTCCGCCGCCCCCTCGCCCAGCGGGAGCGGCTCCGGCGGACAGCACGGAGCGAACGCCTATGACGCCGAAGCCTGCCAGCAAATTGCCTTGCAGCATGCGGGGGTGTCCGCCTCCCAGGCGGTCTTTACCAAAACCGAGCTGGAGCACGACCACGGTCAGAAATATTATGAGCTGGAGTTCTACACCGCCTCGGCGGAGTTTGAATACAAGGTGGACACCACCTCCGGCACGATTCTGGAAGCCGAGCGAAAGGATCTGGGTGCGGTCAATTACTCCCTGGAAGAGGCAAAGAGCATTGCCCTTGCCCACGCCGGTCTTACCGCCGATCAGGTCTACTTTGACAAGGCCGAGCGGGACGAGGACGACGGACAGGTCTATTATGAGCTGGAGTTCGTCGCCGGCGGCCATGAGTACGAGTATGAGATAGACGCCGCCACCGGCGCCATCCTCAAATATGAACACGACTAACCTACTTTCTTTCGAGAAAGAAAGTAGGCAAAGAAAGCTTTCATCTGGCCCCGGACCAACAGTCCGGGGCCTCCTTGTTTCCCTGCTCCTGCGGATAAAACAGACAAAGAAAACTTTCATCTGGCCCTGGGCAACAGTCCGGGGCCTCCTTTTGCGCCGCCCGGACCGGGCAAATCCTCCACCCAAGCAGGGTGATTTGATAAAAAACCCGGCTCGCGCGCCAAAAACCGCGCCATAGTCGTCCCATCCGCCCTCCCCCATCCGACCCGGTTTTTCCACAATATGGATTATAATGTGGAACACCCACACCGGGAGCACAAAGGAGGACGAGGCCATGGCCACAAAAGACAGCCTGCGGAGCCGGGCGGCCCGAATGGGCGAGGAAATGCGGGAAACGGGAAAGCTGGTGCTGCGCGCTCCGGCGCTGGTGCGCACAGCCGAGTGTGCCATGCACTTCCTGTTGGGCGCGCTGCTGTCCGGCGCGGAAATTTTCGGCGGATATGCGCCCTTTGGTCTGGGGCTGGTGGCGGCTTCCGGCGCGGGCGCGGACGGACTCTTTGCCCTGCTGGGGGCCTGCTTTGGCTATTTCAGCTTCCAGGGCTTTTTGGACGGCCTGCGCTACTCCGCCTCGGCCATTCTGATCTATTCGGTGGCCTTTGCCTTTTACGGCGGCAGACTCAGCCGCCGTGGCTGGTTTGCCCCTCTGGCCGCCGCGCTGGTGGATGCCGTCACCGGCGCGGTCTATCTCTCGGATACCCACTGGTATCCCTCCGACGTGATCTTTTTTTCCACAGAGGTGCTGCTGGTGGCGGCATCCGCCTACTTCTGCCGCATCGCCTTTTCCCCCTGGAAGGCCGCCCGGGAAGAAGAACCGCTGACCGTCCGGCAGACCATCAGTCTCCTGCTGCTGGGCGGTACGGTGCTGATGACCCTCTCCAAGGTCACCATTCTGGATTCGGTGTCTCTGGGACGGGCGGCGGCGGCGCTGGCCGTCCTTCTGTGCGCCTCCGCCGGCGGGATGGGGGCGGGCGCGGCGGTGGGCGTGGCCGCCGGCGTGGGGATGGATCTCTCCTCGGAGGGCGTTCCCTTTTACGCCATGGCCTACGCCCTGGCCGGCGTGATGTCCGGGGCCTTTCACCGGCAGGGACGGATGGCGGTGGCGATGGCCTATGTCCTGTCCAACGCTCTGGCAGTGCTTTGGAGCTGGGACAACGGGCTCCATCTCTCCCTGCTCTATGAGGTTTTTGTCGCCTCGGTCCTCTTTCTCCTCACCCCCAAGTCCGTCCTGCGCCGCATCCAGGCCTTGCTGGTCCGGGAAACCCGGCAGGACACCAAGGCCCGGGCTATGGCCTACGCCCGCCGCCGGCTGGAAGAGACCGCCCAGGCCTTCCGCGACCTCCACAGCGCCCTGCGTCCCGTGTGCGCCGGCGGACGCAACGACAACGACACCGCCGTCATCTTTGACCGCGCCGCCTCCCGGGTGTGCCGCACCTGCTCCCTTCAGATCGTCTGCTGGCAGCGGGATTATGTGAGCACCTACAACGCCCTCAACGACGCCCTCCCCGCCATGCTGGAGCGGGGCCACGGCGAAGGGGAGGATTTTCCCGGTTATTTCTCCGACCGGTGTCAAAAATTCCCTCAGTTCCTGGCCGCCGCCAATGAGGAGCTGTCCGCCCTTTTCACCCGGCGGCAGTATCAGAGCCGGATCAAGGACAACCGGGGCGAGGTCTGCCGGCAATACGGCGCGCTGGCGGCGGCGTTGGGCGCGGCGGCGGCGGAACTCTCCGCCGAGCTGGCCCCCGATCCCGGCCGGGAGCGGCGTCTCCGGCAGCATCTCACCGCCCAGGGGCTGGAGTGTGACTGTGCGGTGTTCTACGACGAGCGGGGCCGGCTCCGGGTGGAGGCCGACGGCCCCGGGGCGGGCCAGCTGCGCAAGCCGGAGGAGGTCCACCGGCTCTCCGGGCTGTTGTCGGTGCCGCTGCGTCCCCTGGAGGAAGAGGGCCGCCGGGACCGGGCGGTGCTGGTCCAGCTGGAGCCCTACCAGGCGGTGGCCGGCGTGGCGGCCCGCAAAAAGGAGGGGGAAACGGTTTCGGGCGACACCGGCGCTTGGTTTAAGGGGGAGGACGGCAAGGTATACGTCCTGCTGTGCGACGGCATGGGGAGCGGTCCCGACGCCAACCGGGAGAGCGGCGAGGTGGTGGATCTGCTGGAAAAATTCCTTCGGGCGGGGGTCTCTCCCGAGGAGGCGCTGCGCACCCTGTCCGGCGCCCTCTCGCTCAAGGGGGAGGAGACGGGCAGCTTTACCACCATCGACCTGTTGGCCCTGGACCTTTTCACCGGCAGCGCGGCGGTCTATAAATTCGGCGCCGCCCCTACCTATGTCAAAAAGGGCGCCACCGTCACCCGGGTGACCGGCGCCTCCCTACCCGCCGGTCTGGCGCCGGGCGGCACGGCTCTGCCCGACGTATCCCGCTTTCAGCTCTCCCCCGGCGACTGCGTGCTCATGGTCACCGACGGGGTGGCAGGCAGCGGCGGGGATGTGTGGCTGCGGGAGCGGCTGCGCTCTTTTGACGGCAGCAGTCCCAAAGAGATCGCCCGCATCCTCATCGACGAGAGCAGCCGCCGGGGCGGCGGCGAGGATGACCGCACCGCTCTCCTCCTGCGGCTGGACAAGCGGAGCAAGTGAAAAAGTCAGGGGCCCCAAAGGGGTCCCTGACTTTTTTGTCCGCGTTTTCCGCGCAAATTCAGTTGAACTTATAAATTTTGCGGGCCAGATGGTAGAGCCCCACCGACAGCCGGCGGCCCTGATAGCCGGGGATGTTGGACACGGCGGACAGGGCGCGGTATTTCATCCGGTGGTACAGGCGGCGGTCCACCGTGCGCAGATACTCCCAAAGCTCGGTACGCTTGCCCAGGGCGGCGGGAGAGCCGTCGATGATGAGGAACACCGAGGAGATGGTGAGCATCATAGAGAGGTAATTGAACATATAGCGGCCCAGCTTGGGCTGGCTCTGGTGCACCTGGTTGAGGTCGTGGGCGTCAATCATGATGCGGGTGATGCGCACCTGCTGGTCCACCCGGCCCACCATGACCTTCTCGTTGACGCTCTGGTCCGCCCGGCCGATGAAGTACCGGTAAAGGTCCAGGTCCATATAGTAGATGGTCTTGACATAGGGCAGGGGCTGGTACACAAAAATATTGTCCACGTAGAAGGTGTGCTTGGGCAGCTCAATGCCGCAGTCCCGCAGCAGCTGGGTGCGGTAAATGACCGAGTGCATAAGCAGATACTGAGACGGACGGAACCGGCCAATCTCATTCCAGGTAAACACCCGGTTGCGGGGAAAGACGTTGGTATACCGCATCACCTTTTGGGTGTTGTCCTCCACGTGCTCATAGACGTAGTTGCACACCATCAGATCCAGGGGATGGCCCCGGCGGATGAACTCCCGCAGCTTGTCCAGCACCTTGGACAGCGCCTCCGTATCCAGCCAGTCGTCCGAGTCCACTACCTTATAATAGACGCCCGCGGCATTGCGGATGCCCTGGTTGACGCCCTCGCCATGTCCGCCGTTCTCCTGGTGGATGACTCGGATGATATCGGGGTACCGCTCGGCCCACCGGTCACAGATGGCGGGGGTATCGTCCTTGGTGGAGCCGTCGTCCACCAGGATGATCTCGATGTCCGGTCCGCCGGTGAGCAGCGTCTCGATGCAGTGGTCCATATAGGCCGCGGAGTTATAGCAGGGCACGGCAAAGGTTATGATTTTCTGGTTGTCCAAGGGGCTCACACACCTTTCTCCTCAAGGAGGCCATCGCACAGCTCCAGCGCCCGGGCCACGATGGCGTCCATGTTGTAATACTTGTACTCCGCCAGACGGCCCAGCAGATAGAACCGGCCGCGCCCCTCCGCCAGGGCCTTGTAGCGGGCATAGAGGGCGTTGTTCTCCGGGTTGATGATGGCGTAATAGGGGATCTGTCCGTCCTCGGCGGTGTAGGGCCGGGAGATCTCTTTGGCGATGGTGGTCTTGCCGGGCAGCACCTGGCCGGTGAGGAGCTTAAACTCCGTGATGCGGGTCCAGGGCTCGCTGACGGTATAGTTGACGGTGGCGTGGGACTGCCACTGATCCACGTCGTAGGTCTCAAAGCGGAAGTCCAGGGTGCGGTAGGGCAGCCGGCCGAAGCGGCAGCCGAACAGCTCGTCCACCGCGCCGGTGTAGATAACGGGACCGGTAAAGGGCGCGCCGTCCAGCAGCACGCCGCCCTCCTCGGGAAGGGTCATCCGGCGGGAGGCGTCCTCCCCCAGCACCACCGTAATGTTGGGGTGGTGCAGCATACGCCGGAAGAGGGGAGTATAGCCCTCCAGGGGCATGCCCTGATAGGGGTCCTGGAAATACCGGTCGTCCCGGCTGAGAAACACCGGCACCCGGGCTGTGGTGTTGGGGTCGATCTCCTCCGGCTTCTGGCCCCACTGCTTCATCGTATAGTAGAGGAACACATGCTGGTAGACATACTCGGCCAGATCGGCGATCTGGGGGTCGGGGTTCTGCCGCAGCTCCAGAATGGTGACCTTCTTTTCCGGGCCATAGGCCTCCACCAGCTTCTGCTCCAGGATCTCGGCTTTTTCCAGGCCGAAGGCCAGCATCAAACTAGTCAGATTAAAGGGCACCGGCATCTCCACGCCGTAGACGTTGGCCACCACCCGGTGCTGATAATCGCGCCATTGGGTGAAGCGGGACAGGTACTCATAGACCCGCCGGTTGGCGGTATGGAAGATATGGGGGCCATACTGGTGGATGAGGACGCCGGCGTTGTCCAGGCAGTCGTAGGCATTGCCGCCGATATGGTCCCGGCGTTCCAGCACCAGCACCCGCTTGCCGCCCCGTTCGGCCAGCTCCCGGGCGGCTACCGCGCCGGCAAAGCCCGCGCCGATGACCAGGCAGTCGAAGTTCTGATCCATTGGGATACACCTCATATTCTCTCTTGCTTTGTTGGGATACATAATTGACAAGAAAGATTTTACCACATTTCCAGCGCCTTGCAAATGGGAAAAGGATTTAAGTTTTCCTTAAATCCGACGGTCTTAACGGTTGGAATTGTCGATTTCCTCAAAGCGGATCTGGTGGTCGCCGCCGGCAAAGCAGTCGTTGTAATGGCGCATGGCCTCCCGGATGACCCGCACCGCGCCGGCCCGGTCGTTGACCTCGCCGGCCACGGTCTCCTTCCCTTCCAGGGCCTTGTAGATGCTGAAAAAGTGGGACATCTCGTCAAAAATATGGGGGGGCAGCTCGGACAGGTCGTTATAGCCGTTGTAGGTGGGGTCGCTGAAGGGGATGGCGATGATTTTTTCGTCCCGCTTGCCGCCGTCCCGCATGTCGATATAGCCGATGGGATAGCAGCGCACCAGGGTCATGGGGTCGATCTCCTCGGAACAGAGGACCAGCACGTCCAGCGGGTCGCCGTCGTCGCCGTAGGTACGGGGAATAAAGCCGTAATTGGCCGGATAGTGGGTGGAGGTGTGGAGCACCCGGTCCAGAATGATGAGACCGGTCTCTTTATCCAGCTCATACTTCTTTTTACAGCCCTTGGGAATCTCGATGACGGCCACAAAATCCTCCGGCTGGATACGTTTGGGGCTGATGTCATGCCATATGTTGTGCATTATGTATCGCTCCTTTCTGTTAAGCATGTCCTTATTTGTTTTTTTATGACAATATTGTGCAATTTAACTATATATTTTACCGTATGTTTCATTATAACCCGCTTTGGTGTAAAATACAAGAGAGCGTCCAGCCCCTTTGAGACGCCCCCAAAGAAAGGAGACCGCCCATGAACGAAACCCTGACCCGCCTGCACCGGAGGAAATCGGTGCGGGTCTTTACCGACGCGCCGGTGGACGGCGCGCTGAAAACGCAGATCCTGGAAGCCGCCGTCCAGGCCCCCACCGCCGGCAACCAGCAGCTTTACACCATCCTGGATATCACCGACCAGCGTCTGAAGGACGCCCTGGCCGAGAGCTGCGACCATCAGCCCTTCATCGCCAAAGCGCCGGTGGTGCTCATCTTCTGCGCCGACTGCCGCAAGTGGTATGACGCCTACGTGGAGGCGGGCTGTACTCCCCGGGCGCCCGGCCCCGGCGACCTGCTGCTGGCGGTGGACGACGCCCTCATCGCCGCCCAGAACGCCGTGGTGGCCGCCGACAGCCTGGGCCTGGGCTCCTGCTATATCGGGGACATCATGGAGCGCTGCGCCTTCCACCGGCAGCTTCTCGGCCTGCCCCGCTGGGTCTTCCCCGCCGCCATGCTGGTCCTGGGCTGGCCCACCGATCAGCAGCGGGAGCGTCCCAAGCCGGAACGGGTGGATCTGGACTATGTGGTCCACGAAAACGGCTACCGGCCCCTGGACGGTCCCGCTCTGCGGGCCATGCTGAACGGCCGCACCGGCGGTCAGGACTGGGACGGCTGGGTGAAGGCTTTTCACGCCCGAAAATATGATTCGGATTTTTCCCGCGAGATGAGCCGGTCCGCGGCGGCCTATCTGGCGGATTTCGTCACCCCGGAGGAGCCGTCATGATCCATCTCTACTGCGGAGAAAGCAAGGGCAAGACCACCGCCGCCATGGGTCTGGCCCTGCGGGCGGCGGGCCACGGCGTCCGGGTGGTGGTGGCCCAGTTCCTCAAAGCGGAGGGAAGCGGCGAGCGGAAGGCCCTTTCCCTGCTGCCCACCGTCACCCTGCTGCCCCTCCCCCAAAGCATGAAGTTCACCTTCCGCATGACCGAGGCGGAAAAACAACAGGAGGCCGGGCGGCAGACCGCGCTGCTGGAACACGCCCTCACCGCCGGCGCGCAGGCCCAATTGCTGGTGCTGGACGAGCTGTGCGCCGCCCTCACCGCCGGCATGGTCCCTCTCACGCCGGTACTGGATTTTTTGGACGCCCACCCGGACACGGAGGTGGTCATCACCGGCCGCAATCCGCCCCAGCTCCTCCTGGACCGGGCGGATTATATCACCGAAATGGTCAAGGTCCGCCATCCCTTCGACCACGGTCTCAGCGCCCGGCAGGGCGTGGAATGGTAAATGGAAAAATACGGCCTTTTCCGGCGGTTTTTTGCATAGCCTCAGGCAGGGCGGTGGGAGCCTCCTCTCCCCCGCCCTGCTATTTTACACATAAACTTTGTGAAAAAAGGGAAATTGCCTTATTTTCCCCATTATTTCTTCTAAAAATGTTAGATTGCATAAGTATAAAAACTTTCTATTGCATTTCTTTGGACAAATGGTATAATTTCTTTATGCTAAACCTTTTAGGAGGGAACTAACATGGGCTATAAATACGTTTACCAGTTCAGCGAGGGCAACGGCAGCATGCGGGAGCTGCTGGGCGGCAAGGGCGCCAACCTGGCTGAAATGACCAGTCTGGGGATGCCCGTTCCCCAGGGCTTTACGGTTACCACCGAGGCCTGCAACCAGTACTACAACGACGGCGAGGTCATCAACGACGAGATCCAGGCTCAGATCATGGAGTACATCGTCATGCTGGAGGAGACCACCGGCAAGAAGTTCGGCGACCTGGAGAATCCTCTGCTGGTCTCCGTCCGTTCCGGCGCCCGGGCCTCCATGCCCGGCATGATGGACACCATCCTCAACCTGGGCCTCAACGAGGACGTGGTGGAGGTCATGGCCCGCAAGTCCGGCAATCCCCGCTGGGCCTACGACTGCTATCGTCGCTTCATCCAGATGTACTCCGACGTGGTCATGGAAGTGGGCAAGAAGTATTTTGAGGAGCTCATCGACAAGATGAAGGCCGACCGGGGCGTCACCCAGGATACCGAGCTCACCGCCGACGATCTCAAGGAGCTGGCCGAGCAGTTCAAGGCCGAATATAAGGAGAAGATCGGCGCCGACTTCCCCTCCGATCCCAAGGAGCAGCTCATGGGCGCCGTCAAGGCCGTGTTCCGTTCCTGGAACAACCCCCGCGCCATTACCTACCGCCGTCTGAACGACATCCCCGGCTCCTGGGGCACCGCCGTCAACGTCCAGTCCATGGCCTTCGGCAACATGGGCGACGACTGCGGCACCGGCGTGGCCTTTACCCGTAACCCCGCCACCGGCGAGAAGGAACTCATGGGCGAGTTCCTCACCAACGCCCAGGGCGAGGACGTGGTGGCCGGCGTCCGTACCCCCATGCCCATCCAGGAGATGGCGGACAAGTTCCCCGAAGCCTTTGCCCAGTTCAAGGACGTGTGCCAGCGTCTGGAGAACCACTATCATGATATGCAGGACATGGAGTTTACCGTGGAGAACGGCAAGCTGTACATGCTTCAGACCCGCAACGGCAAGCGTACCGCCGCCGCCGCCATCAAGATCGCCTGCGATCTGGTGGACGAGGGTCAGATCACCGAGCAGCAGGCTGTCTGCATGATCGATCCCAAGCAGCTGGACGCCCTGCTCCATCCCCAGTTTGACGCCGAGGCCCTGAAGGCCGCCACGCCTGTGGCTTCCGCTCTGGCCGCCTCTCCCGGCGCCGCCTGCGGCAAGATCGTTTTCTCCGCCGAGGACGCCAAGGAATGGGCCGCCCGGGGTGAGAAGGTGGTCCTGGTCCGTCTGGAGACCTCTCCCGAGGACATCGAGGGCATGGTCGCCGCCCAGGGCATCCTGACCGTCCGTGGCGGTATGACCTCTCACGCCGCCGTGGTCGCCCGCGGCATGGGCACCTGCTGTGTGTCCGGCTGCGGCGCCATCAAGATGGACGAGGAAAACAAGCAGTTTGAGCTGGCCGGCCGCACCTATCACGAGGGCGACTGGATCAGCCTGGACGGCACCACCGGCAACATCTACGGCGAGGCCGTTCCCACCGTGCCCGCCGACCCCAACTCCGGCTACTTCGCCCGCATCATGGCCTGGGCTGACAAGTACCGCCAGCTGAAGGTGCGCACCAACGCCGACAACCCCCGCGACACCAAGCAGGCCGTGGAATACGGCGCCCAGGGCATCGGCCTCTGCCGCACCGAGCATATGTTCTTTGAGGCCGACCGCATTCCCGCCATCCGGGAGATGATCTGCTCCGACACCGTGGAGCAGCGTGAAAAAGCTCTGGCCAAGCTGGAGCCCATGCAGCAGGGCGACTTCGAGGCCATGTACGAGGCCCTCCAGGGCTATCCCATGACCGTCCGCTTCCTGGACCCCCCGCTGCACGAGTTCGTGCCCACCGAAGAGGCCGACATCGAGCTGCTGGCCAAGGATATGGGCAAGAGCGTGTCCGACATCAAGGCCATCATCGCCGGCCTCCACGAGTTCAACCCCATGATGGGTCACCGCGGCTGCCGTCTGGCGGTCACCTATCCTGAGATTGCCGCCATGCAGACCCGCGCCGTCATCAAGGCCGCGCTGAACGTCCAGTCCCGTCATCCCGACTGGGAGATCGTGCCCGAGATCATGATCCCCCTGGTGGGTGAGGTCAAGGAGCTGGCCTTCGTCAAAAAGACCGTCACCGAAACCGCCGATGCGGTGCTCCAGGCCGCCGGTTCCGACATGAAGTACCACGTGGGTACCATGATCGAGATCCCCCGCGCCGCTCTCACCGCCGACGAGATCGCCAAGGAGGCCGAGTTCTTCTCCTTCGGCACCAACGACCTGACCCAGATGACCTTCGGCTTCTCCCGCGATGACGCCGGCAAGTTCCTGGATGCCTACTACAACAACAAGATCTATGAAAGCGATCCCTTTGCCCGTCTGGATCAGACCGGCGTGGGCAAGCTGGTCAAGATGGCCGCGGAGCTGGGCCGTCAGACCCGCCCCGACCTGAAGCTGGGCATCTGCGGCGAGCACGGCGGCGACCCCTCCAGCGTGGAGTTCTGCCACAATGTGGGTCTCGACTATGTCTCCTGCTCCCCCTACCGTGTGCCTATCGCCCGTCTGGCCGCCGCCCAGGCTGCTATTAAAGCACCCCGTGCGATGGATAAGTAATCGTATCACAGCAACGGAATACCACATTTGAATCAGCAAGAGCCTGTTGCAAAATAGGTTGATAAAAAAGACAGACTGGTTAGCCCGAATGAACGGGTTACCCGGTCTGTCTTTTTCCTTTCAGAGAGAAAATCAGCGGTGGATGATACAAAAAAGCGGAATCCATCTTCGCCTTTGCCGATCCGTCCAAGCGGTGGACGCGTTTGGCCTGCTCAAAAACGACTTTGGATTCCGCCATTTTTTAAGCCATGGTGTTGGCACGGCTCCAAATAAAAAATAAAGTTTGAAAAATCGAACCAAATTTACTTTTAAAATTTATATATAAGTGTACACCTTCTCAAAGGAGAATCACGGCGCAACTATATTTCAGAAAGGAAAGATAAAAATGAATACTGGGAAAGCTAATTACTACTGCGGCGCGTTTTCCACATATCTGATTTCTAATAACGTAGAACCCGTACTGTTTGACGCGGGAAAAAACAGCAAAGCGATCCGGTTTTCCATAGGGTCAAAAGACTATAAAGCCTTCATAAAGTACTCCGCATCTCCCAGTAAAACAAAATCCGGTACCCGATGGAATATCTCTTTTACAGAGGAAGAGCAGAAGCGCCTGGGCGAATTTGCAGAAGCGGGCCGGGAAAATATTGTAGTTATCGTTTGTGCCGCTCCCGGCTCCGATCAAAAAACATTTTCTGTTTTTCCGCAGGCAACCGCAATGGCATGTTTAGGAAATGACTCTGTCAATAAAGGAAGAAGAATCTCTGTATATCACAAAAAGGGTGGTCATAAGCTCCAAATCTATGGCACTGCGGTTGATGAAAAAATGGCCTATTGCATCCCCCGATGCTGTGATGAATATTTTGGATTTAAGAAATAAGAATCTGGGCCGCTTTTATCACCCTGTTTATTAAACTATGGAAAAAACAATATAAACGCCCGGCGCTGTATCCGTTGAGATACAGCGCCGGGCACTTGTTTGGAGCGTTATGCCTGGGGAATGTCAAAACCGGTCTGCGAAGTGGTGTGGTCTCCGGTCAGGGTATTGCGGTAGAGAGAATAGAACGAGGAGGCCGACCAGCTGAAGTTGGCCGTGTGGAGCCCCTCGCCGGTCTCGGGGTTGTAGTTCTCCCGGATGGCGCCATCCTCCAGCAGGCCCTCACAGTTGTCAAAGATCTTGTAGGCCATGGCCTGGGCCTCTTCCTGGTAGCCGTAGTTCTGCATGGCTTCCACGCCGTACATGGCCTGGTCCAGCCACACGGGGCCTCTCCAGTACTTGGCGGGTTCAAAGCTGGGGTTGTCCTTGGACACCGTACCCAGCGGCACAAAGGTGTTGAACTTGCCCTCGTCCATCATGTTTTCCACCACGCGGTCGGCCTGGGCCTGGGTGGCAGCCTTGGCCCACAGCGGAATCCAGCCCTCGGGACCCTTGCCGCGATTCACCAGCAGCTTCTTCTCGGAACCGTCCTGGTTGGTCTGGAGATCGTAATAGTAGCCGGTCTCCTCGTCATACATCATGGTGTTGATGTAATCGCGGACATAGGCCGCTTCGGTCTCGTACCGCTCCACGTCCTCGGTCTTGCCCAACTCCTCGGCCATGGACTTGAGGAAGCCCTTTTCGGCATACAGGTAGGCGTTCAGATCCACCGACTCCTGGTTGATGGAGTAGCCCACTACCTGGCCGGAGGCGTCCCTGTTCTCAAAGACCTGGACGCCGATGTCATCCTCCCCGCTGCCCTCCTGGTCAAACCGGGGGGCGTTGTCCATGCCGCTCTCCCAGGCCGCCGCCTCAATCACCGCCTCGGGGTTGAGGATGCGGTTGCCGTTCTCGTCGGTAATGAAGTTGCCCTCATCGTCCATCTGATAGTGGGCGTCGTCCACCATGGCGCCATACTCGGCGATGCCGTTCTGGTCGGTGTCCCGGTTGGTGTACCACCACTCATGATAGCTGACCAGCTTGGGATACATCTCCTCCAGGAACGCCTTGTCCCCGGTCTGCTGGTAGACGTTCCACACCGCCCAGGCCGCCAGCGCCGGCTTGGAGTTGCGCTCGTTCCAGTTGCCGCCGTCCTCTCCCCGGGCCTCGTTCTGGTTGTAGAAAATACAGTCGATGATAGCGCCCTCGTCGTAGGGGCGGAGGGGATCGTCGGCCTGAATCTGATAATCAAACAGAGCACGGATATTATTCTGGGCCAGCTCGCCGTTAAAGACCGACACGCCCACAGCCTGCTTCCAGGAGTCCCAGGCCCACATGCCGATGAAGTACTGATAGGACATGGAGGGGACCACGCCGTCATGCTCCAGGGCGCCGGCGGCGCTGCGCCAGTTGGTGGTGAGGGTCTCTATGGACTTGACCACCGCACGCTGATACTGCTCGTCGGCGCTGTCGTGGCCGTCAAAGGTCTTATCCAGATAGGTCTCCCAGCGCTGGGCGGAAAGGGCAAAATAGTCCTCGCCGTTGGCCAGCATATCGGTGACCTTGGCCGCCTCGGCCTGAGCCTCCTCCTGGGTGAAGGTCCAGCTCTGGGTCTCATAAGTACAGCAGCTCTCTCCCGCGGCCAGCTTCACCGGCTCATTGGCGGTGGTCATATAGGTGTTTTGATCCTCGTCCACGGTGGTGGTGACCGCCCTGTCGTGGGCAATGCGGAACTGGTTTTCCTCCCTGGTCATGTACCACCAGGTGCTGCGGATCTCGCTGAAGTCCACCTGAACGCCGTCCTCGGTGGCCGCCAAAGTGGTGCCCATATCCACCGGCTCGTCCGCCCGCTCGTCGTCCTTGGCAAACTGCTGGTAGAGGTCGCCCGTCCAGGAGAGATTCAGCTCCAGCGCGCCGTCGGTCTTGTTCTCAATGACGGTGCGGATGATAGCGGTACGGTTGCTGCCATAGACCAGCTCCATGGTCACCTTCAGCGCGTCCAGCTCATAGGTCTGCACCAGACGGCCGGGGTAATAGGTCCCTTCCGCCTTGGCCTGGGTGAGGTCGTAGGCGTTGCCTTCCGCGTCGGTGATCTGAAGGCGGCTGATGGCGCCGGACAGGTTGACGGGGTACTCCTCGGCGATGATCACCGGGCCGGCAAATCCGCCGTAGAGATGGGTGGCATCCTGCTCATGGAGGTAGTAGCCGTGCCAGGCGCCCAGATCGGCAAAGTTATTGTACTTGTTGGTGCTGTATGTGCCATAGAGGACCTGTCCGGGATCGGCGTACACATTCAGCACATCGGGGAACTGCTGCGCCCGTTCGCCCACGGTCTGCTGGGCAGTGGTCTGGTTGTTGTCCGGCGTCTGACTGGTCTGACTGTCGGGCGCCTGACATCCGGCCAAAACGCCGAATGCAGCCGCCAGCGCGGCGGCGCCGCCGCGGCGGACAACCTGTTTCACCTTGTTCTTTAGTACCATAAAATCCTCCCATTTCTCTTCATGTTTTTCTAAATTGTCCCTTTCAGCCCATAGTATAGCCTATTTTATACACTTTTTGCAATCATATAATCTGACATATTTTCTTCAGTTTTCTTATGCATTTTTCCTAAAAGCCCCTTGTTTTTATGGAAATTAAAGTTATTTTCTTACAGTTTCTTGTTTTCCACCATTTGGTTAATTTACCTGTGTGATGGAAGCTGTTTTTTCTGTTTTTTATTTGTTCATTGGATTTCCATATAAAAGGCAGTGTTTTTGATAGACGCACACAACAAAAGCATGTACATTTTCTGTTCCACCTGTAAAAAGCCTGCTCCGGCAGAGCGGCCGCGGCAAACTTCCAAAAATATTAGGTGTTGAAGGAGTCTGATTTTCCGGAAACCTTCCGTTTATAAAAATGGGGACAGGAAAACTGCTTCCAGACAATTGAATCGTGGAGCAGTCCACAAACGTCAGGTTGATATGACGGATTTTATCAACAGCGACGAGGCACGGCTGAATCTGCCTCGGGCACCGCCAACGGAATTTTATTTGGAAAAGGAGAAAGAAAAATAAAAACTACAAAACGCATCTTGTCCCTGCTTTTGGCTTTGGCCATCCTTTGCAGCATGTTCCTCATCTCTTCCTCCGCCGCTTCTACCACCGCTTTCGATATCCTTTCCAGCTCCCGTTATGCCAAGACCTATACCTTGTCCAGCAGCGGAACCACCATTCCCTACACCAGCCAAAGCCTCTCCACCAGAGGAACCGTTACCTATGGCGCTTCCAGCACCTCCTACATCGACAACCGGACGGATGAGCTGTATCTGATTGACGCGGGGGTTTCCAACGGGAAATACTGGGCCTATGTGTCCTATCCCACCTCCAGCAAGCGTGTCTATGCCTACATCCCCCTTTCGGCCATCAGCGATAACAACGCTTCCCATGCCAAAACCACCAGTACTGGAACGTTCAACTGCTCTCTGAGGAGCAGCACCTCGCTCTCCGGCAGCTACTATGTCAGCAAGGGCGATACCGTCTATCTGGTCGCCACCTCCGGCAGCAAATACCAGATCCTCTATCCCACCTCCGGCTCGGCCTATCGTCTTGCCTGGTGTAATGCCTCTGACTATAACAAATATTGCGCCGGCGGCACAACTTCTTCGCCCTCCCTGTCCGATGCCGAGCAGCAGATCTATGACCGCCTCCAGAATATGGCCAACGGCAGCTACGGAAATGGGGTCTATCGTACCGGAACACGATATACTGGTGAATATGCCAACGAGCAGTGCAAGGGCTTTGCCAAAAAGGTTCATATGATTTTGTTCGGCTATAACATCGGTTCCACGAAGAGCAAGCCCAACAACTATCAGATTAGCATTTCTTCCAGCAATACCTCCCTGGTTGGCAGTATTTCTGATCTCTCTTCTGCCAGCAACACCACGGTGAGCAATCTCTTTTCCAAGGCAAGAGCCGGCGACTTTATCCAGGTGCGGCGCAGCCACGGCGGCTCTCACTCCATGATCTTCCTCTCCAGCGACACCAACGGCGTGACTGTCTTTGAGTGTAATGTGGACGGAAAGAACGGCATCCAGATCGCCACCTATTCCTGGTCCAAATTCCTCAGCTCCAACGCCGCCGTCAGCGTCTATACCGCGAAAGATTACCGTCTCCATTAAGCAATCAGTCTCTGCCCGGAAGCTAACGCATCATATCCAGGGCGAGGAATATAACCAAGCATAAAACGGCGACAACCGGCAGGACAATTTCGCTCCTGCCGGTTGTCGCTATGTTCTGGTTGCTGATGTGCAGATTATTGTCCCATTGGCTGTATTTCAGCCAACTTTGCTGAAGTTATAGAGCATCTGGGCCACTTCGGCGCGGGTGGCGTCGCCCTGGGGGTCCAGCACGCTGTTGCCCTTGCCGGAGATGATCCCGTTGGCCACTGCCCAGCGCACGCCGGCAGACGCCCACTCGGACACCTGGTCCCCGTCGCTGAAGCTCAGGGCCTCCTCGCTCACCGCGGGGCTTCCGAAGTAGCGGTACAGCATGGTGGCCAGCTGCTCACGGCTGATGGTGGCCTCCGGATTCGTGCCGTCCGACACGCCCGCCGATACCGCCCACTCCATGCCGGCCTGATACCAGGGTTCGCTTTCGCTGGTGTCCACGCCGTCCATACGGGCCAGCACGGTCATCAGCATCCCGCGGGTGGTCAGCATTTCGGGAGAGAAGCTGGTGGCGCTGGTGCCCTGGAACAGGCCCTCGGACACCACATAGTCAATGGCTTCCTTGCCCCAGAAGTCCTCCGCCACGTCGGTGAAGGAGGGCGCGGGGTCCAGAGGCGTATCGCCGTCGTCGATGTCCACGTCGGGCTCATCCACATCCGGCTCGTCCACGTCGGGCTCGTCGGGCTTCTCCGTATCGGTATGACCGCCGCCCTCATAGCCCACCATCTTCCAGCCGGCGTACAGGGTGAGGTCCGCCGTCACGGGTGCGCCGAAGTCATAGGCCTGGGTGCAGGCCGCATCGGTATACCAGCCGTTGAAGGTAAAGGAGCCGTTGGTGGGATTGGCGGGACGGTCTACCGTCTGGCCCTCTTCCACCTGCACGGGGGCAATCTCGTTGCCGCCGTTGGTGTTGAAGGTCACGGTATAGGCGGTCACGCCCAGGGCCTCGGCGGTGATGACGCCGGTCACTTCCGCCGTCTCCTCCGATACCTGGCCCTTGGACAGCAGAACCGTGAAGGCAAAGCTGCCGTCCACGCCCTCGGGAAGGGCCTCCGTCCCGGCGACGGCAGGCTGGAAGCTGCTGATGGAAATGTCATCCGCCGTGACGGTCACGCCGGTGTTGACGATCCGGCTGTTTATCGTCTCGGCCAGCCAGAGGGCCACAGACCCTTCGTCGTTGGCGACGGCCTGCGCCACGGTGTAAGTGCCCTTTTCCACCGTAAGCTTGGCGGCGGTCACCGCGTCCTGATCGCCGGTATCAGGGGCGGCCAGCTGGATTTCATAGGTCTTGGTGTTCATGCCGTCCTCAGAAGTCACCTGAATCCGGATGCTGCGCACAGGCGTGCCGTCCTCAGCGGTGGATACCACCGGCCCGATGACGGTGACCGCGGCGTTTTCGTCCTCGGTCTCCACGGTGACCTGAGGCAGCTCACTGCCTTCCAGGGTATAGGTGTAGGTGCTGACATCGGGGTCGAAGCCCTCCAGCGCCGCGCCGTCCAGAAGGAGATTTACCACGTCGGCGCTGCCGCTGATGTCATCCACGCTCTTGTTGTAGGCGCGGATCTCGCTTACACCGATTCCCATATCCGGCTGGTTTTCCATGACCAGACGAATGGCGCAGGTCTGCACGGCGTCAAAGGTATAGGTGGTGACGCCCTCTATCTGAGGCTCGCCCTGGACGTTCACCAGGTTTTCCACGTCCGCCCAGTTGGCGTCGTCGGCCAGGAAGTGGTCCGAATCCAGACCGTCAATGGGGTACTGAGGCAGGTCGTCCTGGATAAAGTCCTCGCCCACATAGTACTGAATCTTCAGGGTAGCAGGCACGGTGGTGCCGTGGTCCTGGAAATAGTACACGTCCAGCCGGTCCAGGGTCTTCTCGGTCACGTCCTCATAACCGAAGACCACGCCGATGTAGTCGCCTGCGCGGGGGGTACTGGCCCAGTTGCTCCAGATGCTCTTGGGCGTCTGGTGCTCGTTCTGGCTGATGGTGTTGTCATAGATATTGCCCACGCTGTCCGCACCCGCCATGTTGCTGAAGGAAGAGAAGGGCAGGGGCAGGTAGAAGCCGTTGCGGTAGGCGATAAAGCTGTCGTTCTCGTCGTATCTGCCCTGATCGGAGACACGCACATTGATCTGGGTCTGATAGCCGTCCACGTCGCCGTAAACGGTCACCACATCGCCGACCTCGGTAAACATATCCTGGGTGCACTCATCCCACACGGCGGGCCGCTGGTCAGTGGTGCCGTCGCTGTAGTACACATTCACACGGTCAGGCAGCGTGGGAAGGAAGCGGACAGGGATGGCGGTGGAGAACTGCTGCACAGCCACCACGCCCTTCACCACCACGGTGGCGGTGGGACGCAGCGCCTGGCCCTCCACGGTGCCCTTCACGGTGAAGACGCCGTAGTCGGCATAGCTGCTCTCGGGAATCTCATCCCAGACCACGTTTACATCCTTGGCCAGACCCTTGTCGAAGGTGGCCATGATGCGGCTGGGCAGCTGGGGCGCCACGCCCTTGTCGGTGGTGACGCTGACCTGCTCATAGCCGATGATGACTTTGTCCTCCGTGGTGGGTTGGACGGTGATCGCCAGAGGCGCGCTCTCCACGGTCACATCCTGGTAGGTCACCTGAGCAGTCAGGGTGGTTTCGCCCGCGTTGTAGGCATAGATCTGGCCGTCGCGGACCTCGGCGATGAAGTCGTCGGCCACGCGGTAGGTTACGTCGATGACATCATCGGAGAGAACGGTGCCGTCCTGCAGCTTGGCCGTCAGCTCCACGTTCTTGATGTCGTCTTCAGTCAGGGTGCTGCCGCCCTCAATGGCCACTTCCACCTGATCCAGAACGGGGGCCGCTACCTGGAAGAAGATGGAGTAAGAGGCGGTGGTCTTGCCGTCCTCGGCGGTCACCAGGATGGTGGCCGAACGGCCGGGGCCGATGGCGGGTACGATGTACACCGAGCCGTTTTCCACGGCCGTGGCGGTGATTTCCGGCACCTGGGCGCCGTAGGGAATTTCCACGGTATAGTTGTAGACAGCCGGGTCAAAGCCTTCCAGCTCCACGCCGTCCGCCTGGAGGGTCTCCAGCGCGGCCACGGTGGAGACATCCAGCTTCATCTGGTTGCTGTAAACGTGGACTTCGCCCACGCCGGTGGATTTCAGAGCGGCGTTATCAAACTTCCAGCGGAGGAAGCGGGTGGTCACCGGGGTATCGGAGAAGTCAAAGACCACCTCTTCCATGGCGAGGCCGTCCATTTTGCCGTCCACGCCGTCGATCTCATCTGTGTCCTTGCTGGCAATGTCGATCCAGGTCTCCCCGTCGTCGCTGTACTGGATGGTCAGGGTATCGGGCAGGCTCATGGCGCCGTCGCTGGCGTTGTTCCAGATGCAGATGCCTACCTTGCCGATCTCCGCGGCCTCTTCCAGCTCCAACTGGCACCATTCGGTGACCTCGCCGTGGTTCCAGGGAATCCAGCGTCCGCCGGCAGGGCCGCCGGTAAAGTAGACCGCGCCGTCGTTGATGGCCTCCACCGGATCGCCGCTCACATAGGAAGCGGTGGGGATGGGGTAGACGCCGTCCCGTTTGGCAATGTCCACATCATAGACCACTTCGCTCTCCCGTACCTCCACGATGGCCTTGGCCTTGGCGGCAAAGCCGTCCACCGCGCCTTCCACGGTGACGGTCCCCACCTGGGCCACGTCGTCCTCGGTGAGCTCACGGTCCCAGGTCACAGGCAGCTGAACCGTCTCGCCGGTGTTATAGACGGCGGTGACGGTGTCGGGCAGCTGGGGTACTGTACCTACGGCGGTCACCAGATAGCTGTCCCGCAGGCCCAGATAGTCGGTCACCACCACGCTGACCGTCACCGTATCGCCGGTCTCGGCCACCAGGCCGTAGGCGGTGAACATGCCGCCCTGAGCCAGCTGGCTTTCGTCGATGGGATTCCAGCTGACCGCCTTTTCTTCCTTTCGGCCGTCGCTGTAAACGGCGGTCACCCGCTCAGGCAGATCGGGCTGGACGTTGACGGCAGTGGTCACTTCGGGAAGGGCCTCATAGCCTAGCAGCTTGGCGCCGCTCTGGTCGTCGGTGGTAAAGACGGTGACGCTGTCGCTGGTCAGTCCGGCGGAGGAGGCGGTGATGGAGATGCTGCCTTCCGTGCTTGTGGATTGAACGATCAGCATGGCCTTGCCGCTGAACGCCTTGCGTTTATTGTCCTTATAGTGCTCGTCAACGGCGGTCTGGTTGCCGTTGTCCACGCCGGCAATCACGCCGTTGCCCGAGACCTGGAAGTTGACCAGGTTGTCGGCGGTGGGCACCAGATTGCCCGCCTCGTCCAGCACCTCCACCAGGATGTAGGACAGATCCTCACCGTCAGCGGTGATGATCTCCCGGTCGGGGGTCAGACGGATCTGGGCGGGCGCGCCGGAGGTACGGATCACGTCGTTGGCGATCTCGTTGCCATCGGCGTCATAGGCCACGGCCTTCAGCTCGCCGGGCTCATAGGGCACCATCCACTCCAGATAGATATGGCCGTCCTTCTCCTGATAGGGCCGTCCGTCCTCGGTCTGGAGCTGGTCAAAGACCTGCTTGCCCAGCGATTCCCCGTTGAGGAAGAGCTCCACGGCGGGGGCGTTGGTGTAGGCCTGGACCCGGATGCGGCCCTCGCTGTCCTTGATGTCGTATCCGGCGTCTCCCTCCCAGTTCCAATGGGGCATCAGGTGGACCATGGGATTGTCCTCCACGCTGGTCCAGACGCTCTGATACATATAGTAGGCGTCCTTGGGAATGCCGGCGGTATCCACCGCGCCGAAGTAGGAGCTCTTGGAGGGCCAGGAGCCGTAGGGGCTGGGCTCGCCGATGTAGTCAAAGCCGGTCCACATGAACTCGCCCAGAACCCACTTCCGGTCCCGGTTCATCTGCCAGGCGTGCTCCATGGAGGAGCCCCAGCCCACGGTGCCGCTGTCGTCATAGCTGCTGCGGATGTGGAGGGTATCGTCGTTTTTGTAGTAGCCGCGGCTGCGCACGGCGGAAGAGGTCTCGCTGCCCATGATGACCCAGTCGGGATACTCCTCATAATGGGCCTTGTCATAGGAGGGATTGCTGCCGCTTTCGCCGTAGTTGAAGCCGGCGATATCGCTGACATCAGCCACCTGCTTCATGTAGCCGTCGCTGAAGCTGCCGATGAAGTTGTTGTAGCCCTGGGTGGTGGGACGGGTGGTATCCACTTCCTTGACCCAGTGATTGAGCTTGGTGGCGGTCTCCACGGAGGCGCTCACGATCTCGTTGCCCAGGGACCACATGATGATACAGGGATTGTTTTTGCCCCGATCCACCATGTTCTTGATGTCGAACTCCGCCCAGGTCTCGCCGGGCTCTGCGTCGGGATGGGAGCTCACCTGGTTGAAGAAACGGTGGTAGTCATAGGTCCGCTTGCCGCTCTCCCAGCAGTCGAAGGCCTCGTCAATGACCATCAGGCCCAGCCGGTTGCAGATGTCCAGCAGCTCGTCGGCGGCCGGGTTGTGGGTGACGCGGATGGCGTTGACCCCCATGCTCTTCATGGTCTCCATCTGCCGCTCGATGGCCCGGTAATTGGCCACCGCGCCCAGCGCGCCCTGGTCGTGGTGCATACACACGCCGTTGAGCTTCATGTACTCGCCGTTGAGGTAGAAGCCGTCGTCGGTGGTGAAGGTCAGCCAGCGGAAGCCGAAGGTGGTGGAATAGGTGTCCACCACTTGGCCGTCCACGGTGACAGTGGTCTCCAGGGTGTAGAGGTTGGGGTCGTCCACGCTCCACAGCGCCGGCTTTCCGGTGGTAATATCCTGCTCAAATTCCACCGTCTCACCTACGCCGATGGTCTGGATGTCGGTGGCCACCGCCTCGGCAAAGAGATTGCCCTCCGCATCCAGGATGGTGGAGGTCACCGCCGCCTCCACCGGTGCGGCGCCCTCATTTTCTACCTCGGTCTTGACGTTGACCGCCGCCCGGTCCTGGGCATATTCCTGCTCCAGGTCGGGGGTGGTGACATAGGTGCCGTACCGGGCCACATGGACCGGATCGGTCACCACCATATCTACCCCGCGATAAATACCGCTGCCCGAATACCAGCGGCTGGAGGGCAGCTGGTTGTTGACCTTGATGGCGATGACGTTTTCGGTGACGCCGTCGGCCACCACAAAGTCTGTGATATCATAGGCAAAGGGCGAGTAGCCGTAGGGATAGTTGCCCACCAGCTGCCCGTTGACATAGGTGGTGCTATCCATATAGACGCCGCCGAAGGCGATGGAAATGCGCTTGCCCTCCATTTCGGCGGGCAGCACAAAGCTTTTGCGATACCAGCCGATGCCGCCGGGCAGGGCGCCACTGTTTACGTCGATGCTGGAGTCAAAATCCTGCTCAATGCTGTAATCATGGGGCAGGTTCAGGACGCGCCAGTCGCTGTCGTCAAAACTCTTGCTTTCGGCCCCCTTGACGTCGCCCAGATGGAAGCTCCAATTTTCATTGAAGTTCAGAGTCTGTCTGCCTGCCTCGCTGTCGGCCAGCATCAGTACCGGTGCTTCCTCCGCCTCCGCCGCGCCGGTCCCCGCGGCCATTGCCGCCGGTTCGCACAAGCCCGCGCACAGCGCCAGCGCCAGCAGCGCCGATATGGTTTTCTTCCACATCATGGTTTGTTCCTCCATTCCTTTCGTAACAGTACGCTTTTGGACGATGAGACGCTGTCCCGTTCCCTCCTTTCCCCGCCCGTCTCAAGGCGCTCTATCGTCAGCTTTTCAGCATAACAACCTGTCCCGTCAAAATGGCTGTGGGCGCATTTCCAAGAATGCGTGCAATTTTTCTTTTTGTTTACCAGCCGTTTTTTCTGCTTTTTCATCACCAGCGCCCATCTTTTTCTGCTGCCGGTCTGTTTTTTCCCCTGCGGCGGACAGGCCGTTTTCTGATGGTGCGCGCCCCGTGATTTTCTGTTGTTCATAGTCTAACGCATGGCGGCATCCGAGCGGCAAAAATCCGGCATCAAAACGCCATCACATTAACCGGATTTTTAGAAAAATTTACAACCCCCTTTGTCCAGTGTCCACAAAAATCAAACCGGCGCACTTTATCTCTTTTTTTGTTTCCAACCAAAGGACAGAAGGGTCCAAAATCGCATTTTGACATAGCCAAAGCGGAGCGGCCGGGCGGAGCACTTTTGGATAAAATTTCTTCTTTTTTCTATTTTACTTACAATTTTTAGAAAAATACGGAAAGAGGATGTCTTGTCATTTGATTCCCCAAACCTTATAATAAGGTCAATGAAAACAAACGCGGAATGGAGCTGAAACAGGAAACGTACCACATGCTGGCGAAATAGGCGGTATGAGATATGATTAAGATTTTAATTGTGGAAGATGAGAGACCCATCTCAGAGCTGATCCGCCTCAGTCTGGGCAAGGCGGGCTATGCCTGTAAGCAGGTTTTTGACGGCACACAGGCTGTGGAATGCCTGGAAACGGAAGAATTTGACCTGATCCTGCTGGACGTGATGCTGCCCGGACTGGACGGCTTCGAGCTGATGGACTACATCCGTCCCATGGACATCCCGGTTATTTTTTTGACGGCTAAACGGTCGGTAAATGACCGGGTAAAGGGGCTGCGGATGGGCGCCGAGGATTATATCATCAAGCCCTTTGACGTGGCCGAGCTGCTGGCCCGGGTGGATGTGGTGCTCCGCCGCTATCAAAAGACCGACTGCATGTTTGAAATGGCCGGACTGACCATTGATACCCGTTCCATGCGGGTATCGCGGGACGGCGCGCCGGTCAATCTGACCCCAAAGGAATACGAGCTCCTCCTTCTGTTTGTCCGGAATCCCGGCGCGGCCCTCTACCGCGAGACCATTTACGAGCGGATCTGGGGCGGAGAGTTTGACTTCAAGAGCAAAACCGTGGACCTCCATGTCCAGCGCCTGAGAAAAAAGGTAGGGTGGCAGGATTGCCTGCGGGCGGTCAATAAGGTGGGCTACCGCCTTGAGGTGACGCCCCGATGAAATTTCGTACAAAGCTGACGCTGTGCATTCTCTGTCTACTGGCGGTGCTCTTCGGCACCGGCAGCACCGTACTCATGACCGTCACGTTTCAGGACAGCCTGGAGCAGGAACGGGTCTCGGCGGTGGGGGTGTACCAGACCGTGCTGGACGCCCTGCGCATCGCCAACAACTTCAGCGTGCAGCCGGGCAGCGGCGATGTGGAGGCCATTTTGGAACAGCTCGCCCGGGGCACGGGGGTCTCCTGGAGCGCCATCCGCCTGAGCGCCGGGGAGGAGGTCGTCTACACCTGGGGCGATCAGGCCTCCTCCTTCACCGGACCCGGGGAGGCGTTGGACGCTTCCCACTGCGTCGTCACAAGCTTGCCCGCCCAGGACGGATATTTTTTGCAGGTCTCCGGCCTGCTCGACGTCTCCGGTACCGAAATGCGGCTGGATATCGCCTATGACTGCACCCGCGCCTATGCCATGCGGGAGCGGCGGGAGGAGAACTACCGCGCTATTTTTCTTTTCATGCTGGCCGCGGGGACCGCGCTCTCCTATCTGGTCTCCTGGCTGCTGACCCATCCGCTGACACAGCTGGCCCAGACGGCCCAGCGGATCGCCGACGGGGATCTTTCCTGCCGGACCGGCCTTCACTCCCGGGACGAGCTGGGTCTGGTCTCCGCCAGGTTCGACGAGATGGCCGAGCGGGTGGAAGCGAATGTAACGGAGCTGAAAGAGGCCATCCAGCGCCAGGAGCGCTTTATGGGCAACTTCTCCCACGAGCTGAAAAATCCCATGACCGCCATCATCGGCTATGCCGACCTGATCCGGCGGGGCGACCTGTCCCAGGAGGAGCTGGCCGCCGCCGCCGACTATATCTTTTCCGAGAGCAAACGGCTGGAGCGCATGTCCCTGAAAATGATGGACCTGCTGGCTGCCGACGCCAAGAGCGTCAAGCTCTCCCCGGTTTCCCCGGCGCGCCTGGTGGAAGAAGTGACCCGGCAATGGCGGCTGCCCCTTCAGGAGGAGGATATCGACCTCTCCTGCGATTGCGAGGAGGGGGAATGTCTGCTGGAACCCGATCTGGTCCGTTCTCTGCTGATAAACCTGCTGGACAATGCCCGAAAGGCGGTATCCGGCGGGGCGCAGATCCGCATTACCGGCGTGATGACCCCAGACGGCTGTCAGCTCTCCGTTTCGGACAACGGATGCGGCATTCCCGAGGAGGCCATTCCCCATCTGACGGAGACCTTTTACCGGGTGGATAAATCCAGAGCGCGCACCATGGGCGGGGCGGGACTGGGCCTCTCCTGGTGCAAAAAAATCGCCCTGCTCCACCAGGGCGACATTTCCTTTGCCAGCAAACCGGGACAAGGGACCTGCGTCACCGTAACGCTCAGAGGAGGCCGGACATGAAGGCAAACATTTGGGCCGCTGTGTCGGCGGCCCTGCTGCTGCTCAGTTTTTCCATGCCGGACTTGGCGGAGCTGCTGGGCAGAGAACAATCTGTGCAAAATCAATATGAGGTCAGCGGTGTGTTGCCGGAAAATCTGGCGCTCTGGAGCTTTGAGCAGCGGCTGCAATACGCCTCCCTCCCCGTGGAGCTGATACGGCTCACCTCCCCCGAGACCATCAAGGGCAAACAGCACACCGCCGGCGAGATGGAGGCGGCGGCCCGGAACTGGCTGGACTCCATGATCGACGCCGGTCTGCTGGCCCGCTGCGCCCAGGACTGGCAGGCGAAGGAAGCGGAGCTGGTGTTGATTACCGCCAGAGAAAGCGCCACGCTGGACCATCCCGGCCAGCTGAAAAATTACTATGTCTGGTACTGCGTTATGGCGGATGCGGAAAATACCCTGGAAATGCTGCTGGATGACGAGACGGGTAAGCCCCTTTTTATCCATTACGGCGTGGCGTGCGGCCAGGCGGACACCGATTGGGCGGCGCTCCGATGGGCATCCTGGTGTGAGGAGACATATGGGCTGACTTTTCAGAACCGCTGCAGCACCTGGCGGGAGGAGAACGGCGACACCGTATATAAACTCTCCTTTCTGAACAGCATCGGCAGCGAGATTCCCCTTTATTATCGCAGCGGCAGCTCTGGTTTTTCCTTTCAGAACATGATCTCCGATTGACAAGGGAAGTGTCGGCTATGAAACGGCAGGTGATTTTTGCAGGCGTGGCGGCAATTTTGTCGCTGTCCCTTCTGCTGCCCTCCATGGCGGGGCGGATCTTCGACCGGAACAGCGCGGCTGCACAAACGCTGTATCAGGCAGAACCCGCCGTCTTTGACCAGCTGAGCTACTGGGACTTTTATGACCGGCTGGAACACGCGGACCTGTTTATGACCCAGACCGATATCCAGGCCGGCCACCAACACATGACGGAGGAAGCAGCCACACAGGCGGCGTTCCAGGCCGCGGAAGCCATGGAGCAGGCCGGGATGATCGACAGCTCCCCCAAAACCATGGAGGTGACCCTCCTGTCCCCCCGGCTTTTGTCGGCCAAGGTGTTCCATTACGAAAAGGGCGCCATTATTTCCCGGATTTTTTATGGCTGGTACTGCGCCTTTGCGGACGGAGCCGGCGGACAGTTGGAGCTGCTGCTGGACGACAAGAGCGGAAATCTCCTGGCCATGGCCTACCGGGCCGGGAGCGGCCATTCTCTCACCCAGGTCCAGGCCCAGGAGATGGCGCGCCGTGCGGCGGCATTTTGCCAGGGCTACTATGGGCTGGAACTCTTGGAGCTCCTGCCGGCCGACGCGAAAGAGGAGGGCGCTTACGCCTTCACCCTGTATCTGGAACGTGAAGGGAAAGCCTCTCTCGCCCTTTCCCTCGTGGTCAGAGCCGACGGGCTGGGCCTTCAATAGAACCACCCTTTTGCGGATGAGGAAAAATTATGAAACGGTTTGCTTTCGTTGCCCTTTGCCTTTTGTTTGTGCTCTCCGCCTGCGGAGCGCCGACCACCGAAAAGTCTCTCTCCGAACTTGCGGAAGCGCTGGCGGCCAGCCAGCCGGAGCCGGAGGTCTATTTCAATCAGCTCACGCCCCAGGATGCGTTATACGAATTGAAATTGCAGAACTCCTACCATCTTGACATAGATTATGTGGAGGACGGGATTATTCTCTACGGCTCCGGCATGGAGGCCTATGAAATCGCGCTGTTTCTCCTCCCCGCCTCCGCGGATCAGCAGCAGGCAGTGGAGGCATTGCAGGGCTATATTTCAGACCGGACCGCTGATTTTTACGGCTACGCGCCGGAGCAGACGGCCTTGCTGGAGCAGGCGGCGGTGGAATCCGCCGGCCGGTATGTGGCGCTTTTGATCTGTGCGGATACCGACGCGGCGCAGGCAGCCTTTGCCGATTGCTTTGACTATACCGCCGGGACAATCCTGCCGGCGGAGCCATCGGCGGAATTGGACGAAAACGGGTATGTGGTCTACCGACAGCCGGGAGAGGCCGATATGACGGTATATGATACCGGCGGGATCGTATCCGCCTATCGTTCGGGGGAGGACGCCGCTCTCTCGGAGCAGGACAAGGAAATCCTCCGCGTCTGTGAAGAGGCCATTTCGGCGGTCATCCGTGAGGGTATGACCGATTATGAAAAAGAGCTGGCCATCCATGACTGGATCATCCAGTGGGCCGATTACGACCGCGGGGCTTTTGCGGACAAGGCAGGGGAAAACGCCTCCAATCCCTACGGCATCCTGGTGGACCGGAAGGGCATCTGTCTGGGATATGCCACCACATTCGATCTTTTCATGCAGCTTCTGGACATCCAGACCCAGCTTGTGGTGGGCGCCTCTTTTCATTCCTCCGAGGATCACGCCTGGAATATGGTCTTGCTGGACGGCGCGTGGTACTGCGTGGATGTCACCTGGGACGACCAGATCACCTGGGATCAGCTGTCCGAGCAGGACGCAGCCATTGAATGGCAGGCCATGGACCACGCCCTGCACCAGTATTTTAATGTGACCAGCGAGTTCATGCGCCTTTCAGACCATCAGTGGGACTACGACGCGGTACCCGAAGCCACCGAGACAAAATACGCCTATCCCCATTCGTAATCCTCCTCCCGGCGGACGCTGGGGCACGGCGTCACGGCTCTTTTTCCCCGTTGAGCCTGGAAATCTCCCGGTCGATGTCGTGGGTCAGCTTTGCCAGCGGGGACGCGCCCAGGGCGTCGGCGTCATAGCGCTTCATGTAGAGCAGCCGGCGGGCCTCCTCCCTGCTCTCAAACAAATCAGGAAAACTGTCCATGAGCGCATCCAGATAGGCGTCGCTGAAGATATACCGCTGCTCAAAGATGTCGCATACATAGGCGTTGTGGCTCTGCCGGTACAGCACATCTAGGCCGAACTTCCGGATGGAGGTTTGGACGCGCTTTTCATAGTCCGGGTCGCTGACCGGACCGGCGGCGGGGTCCCGCTGGATTTCCACCGCAAAGTCATCCGGACTGACCATCTCTCCCATCAGATATCCCGCCGCCGACTTTAAGGTCGTATGGAACTGGTACCGCGCCCCAAATCCCTCCAAATAGGGATAGAGCACAGAATCGTCATCGTCCCCTTTTCTCAGGTTGCAGTTTCCGCAGGCGGGGACCAAATTGGGCAAAGTCACCGCAAACCAGGGATATTTGGATTTGGAGCGGTAATGATCCACCTGATTCTGCCGGTGATAGGACCCATTGCGCCCTTTGGCCGTGGTGGTAAAGCTGCGGTTGCAATAAGGGCAGACCTCCACCCCCATCAGCTGCACCAGCTTGGCAAAAAGGGGCTTCCTGCTGAAGCGCGCATAGGGGAATACCGTTGTCAAAAGCAATTGCACCCAATCGGGATCTGCCGCGAATTCCAGATGATGGACCTGAATGGTCTGCCCGTCGGTCTGGGTGGTAAGCAGCTCGATCAGATGCTCACGCCGGACGGCGCCCTTTTGGTAGAGATAATCGTGCAGCTGCGGGCTGACCAGTTCGATCAGCTCCTCCAGGGTATTGGGGATTGGAATGGCGGCTTTAGAGAGCTTTTTCTTCCATCCTTGTGTAATTTTCATGGTTTTGTCCGGGGCGTCGGGATATACTTTTTCTTTTGTCCGGTCTCCGTTTTTGTAATAATAGAAGCCGTCCTGGTCTTTGGGCAGATAATCTTTCGGCTCAAAGGGCAGGGTTTTATATAAGAGAAAATAATATACCGCCCAGAGCGCTTCCGCCCGATCCCCCTCCCACGGCCGCGGAATCTGGATCATGGCAGCGTCTCCCCTCCGTTCTCCAGCTCGTAGAGCTGCCGCTGCAAGCGGGCAATCTCCTGGCTCAATTCCTGCTTTTTCCGCTCCCTGCGCTCCGGGTCCCGTCTCCGGTCAAGGCGCGCCAGGGCAGCGGCAAGCTCCTCCTCCAGCTTGCCCCGCAGAATGCCTTTGGGCAGGTATCGGAGGGTTTTCTTCCTGTGCCCTTCCAGACGCCGCTCCCAGTTGTCCAGCGCTCTTTGGACGCCGTGCGGGTCCGTCTGAGGCGAAAGCTCCAGCGCTTTGACCGTTTTGACATCCTCCAGGATGTCTTTTATTTTCTTCTGGGCCAACGCGCCGACGGCCCCCTTTTGCAGATAAAATCCATCCTTGAGGATGGTATAGAGATTCTGCCCAAAGGGCTGTAAGGCGCTGTTTTGCTCCACGGTGACAAAGCCGTCCTTGTCCTTTTTCAGGTAGAGCACCGCGGCGGCGGGAAAGTCCCCCAGCATCAGGGGGGAATGGGTGGTCATAATGATCTGAATGTCCCGGCAGGCGCTGTTCGTCCCCCGATAATAGGGAGCTTGATAGAGGCGCGGCAGATACTCTGCCAGTGTGGCCACAAACATCCGCTGCCACTCCGGGTGAAGGGACAGGTCCGCCTCATCCAGAAAAAGAAGCACCGAGTCACAGTCACATTCTTCCCCATTCCGGGTATGATTGACAATGGCTTCCTTCCGCTCCGCCCGCGCGGCTTTCCGCACGGATTCCGCTGTGATGTACTCCGCGCTTTCTTCATCATAGGAAGCCCCATTCAGGAGATATCGCAGCTTGGTAAAGATGCGCAGCAGAATGCTTTCTCCGCTGCTCAGTCCCCAGGAATAGGTGACGAAATAATCGCTCCGGCTGATGGCGCGGTTCAAATCCACAAAGCGGATCATCAATTCCTGTAAAATCGGGTCCAGACGGTCGCCCAAAGCAATGGTACATTTTCTGTTTCTTTGATAGCTCCAGTATTTGCGGATATGTTCTCTGTTGTTCCAGAGGAATATGATATACTTCCTGCAAGCTTCATAGTGGTTTTGGAGCTCCGGATGCTTTTGAGGCGAAAAGACGGAGCGCATGGTTCGGATGTAGCTTGACGGGTCATCAAAGATTTCAGGGAGCGTCGCGTTCGCCACAGCTTCGTCCCCCAAATTCCGGCGTACCATTTCCAAAAAATTAGCCACGCAATTCAGGCTGAGTTCAAAGATCACTCGATACTTATTCTGCACATTATAATGGAATTGGCGGTATTTATATCCCCACTCCTTGATTTCATCCATCAAATATTGTTCGTCATGGCTCTTCAAAACACTTTTCAAATGTTCAATAGCAGAGCGGATCTCCAGCTTTAATTCCCGCGGAAACGGTACGGGGTAGCCTTGCTCCCGCATCTGAAGCAAAAGCATTCTCTGATTGCGGTCAAATAAATAACGGGCTTGCTGATAGCTCTCAAAGGTAAAATAGGTGTACAGCTGCTCCTCCAAAAGCCGTTTTTGGGAAGGAAGGGTGCTGGCCTCCTGCGCTCCCAGCATACCGGCAAGCAGGGAGCAATCGTACATAGGGGCCGTATAAATAGCTTGGTCGGCACTTCGGATGTTTCTGGTCTGCTCCATATCCGCCATAGATACGGTATTGGAAAAATAAACTAATTTTGTTTTCCTGAGGGGACCCGGCGCCTCTTTACGGCATTTGAAATCAGATGTATCTATCTCCATCCCTTGGGAATGGAAAAGGTATAACTGCTCTTTCCCATCCTGCATCAGGCAGATAAAATCAAAGGGCAGTTTTTGGGGGGTGCCCTCATACAGCGCCGTCAGCGCTCTGGTCATGGCGTGGAGCAGCGTGGTCTTGCCTGTGCCGTTTTCGCCTACGATGGCCGAGATGTTGTAGAGCCGCTCGTCCCCCCAGAAGCCCGGTTCAATTTGGGCGTTTTCCTCGCGCTTGGTACGGTTCAGGCGATAGTAACCTTGATTGCCCCCAAGCCGTTCCAGGGTATAGACTTCCCCGACGCCAAAGTTCAATTCACACCGCTTATGGCCCCGGTATCCCTCCGGTCGCTCTCCGTTTTTTGTAAAATCCAGATAGAAGTAAAGCAGCCTCATGCTTTGTCCTCCTCGGCGGGCCGCCGTCTCTCTTCCACGGTCCGCCCGATATCCCGTATGGCCGCGGCATAAAAATCGTCATAATCGGTGGCTGCATCCGCGCCCGCAGTGCGTATTTCCGCGCCGTTTGCCTCCAAAAGCAGGTGGCGCGTCTTTCTCTGGGGGTCAAAGGGCGGTTTATCGTAAAAGTATACCTTTCCGTCCCCATTGTGCTCCCGCTGCTTGCGGCGGAGGAGCCACCAGAGGTCAAACTCACATTCGTCAAACCCGAAGCCCAGAATATACACGTCGCCAAAGAGAAACAGGCTGGGCCAGGAGAAAAACGGCAGTTCCCCCTCCGCGCCGGCCGCTCGCTTTCCAATCTCCTGGCAGCACCCCACGATTCTGGCCAGCAAACGGCCGTAGCGGTCATGGCCCAGTATGATCCCCTGGGGAACGCTGCTCTCGCCGTGAATGTGCCAAAGTGCGGTTCCCTGCGGCCGGTCGGGGTCCGGAAACCAATACCCTGTGTGCAGCCGGTACTGCACCTCCCGCTTTTTGCCTTCCTTCTCCGATGCCTCCCGCAGGTCAAAGCGGAATTTGGAGCGGGTCCCGCGCTTCTCAAAGCTGCGGCGCGGGAAAAAGGCGTGTTCCAGGCAGTAGGAATAATTGGTGGTAAACACATGGTCCATATGAAGTTCCGGCAGCTGTTCCAGCAGGGGATTGCTGGTATGTACCATCTTTTTCATGGCCTTGGCCAGGCGCCGCTCCTCCTGCAAAATATCCCTGCGTTCCATGGGATTGGGTACCTGGAAAGGGGTGGAGAGCAATTCATAGCGCAGGGGAAAGGGCAGGTGTTGGGCTTCGCCCATCCCCCGCTTTTCCGGCAGGGTCAGGTCCCGGACCAGCTCTTCCCAACTGCGCTGTCCGCTTTTGTACTCCAGTCCATTTCCGATGAGTAAAATCTGCCCGCGCCCGGGTCCGCGGAGGGGATAGCGAAACGCGATCTGCTGCTCCATGTCACTTCAGCCCCCATTTCTCTGATGGCAGTTATTGAATATTTTCCATTATACCATGGTTCAGCAACATATGCGTTGCCAAAAGAATGAGAGTTCTCTATTTAGTCCAATGCGCCTTGGGTCACACATGATACCCAAGGCGCATTTTGTAGTCCTGTTTATAGGGGATCGTCCTGCAATCCCGTCCTTAGAACGCTGCCGGTACGTCTCTTCGTTTGTATTTCCTTCCAACGGCAAGCCATCCAAAGAGCAGCGCCATCCCCAAAAGCTTGACCGGCGCCGTTCCGTCGCCGCTCCATCCCTCCAGATAGAGGGTCACGGGCATCAGTTCCATCACCGGCTCCAGCGTTGGGACCAGCAGTGCGGCGTCCAGAAAAACCGGCGAGAGCAGAACCCCAGCCGCCGCCGCAAAGGGGAGCAGCACCGGCAGTATACGCCAACAGCGCCGCCCTCTGGCCAGCAGCAGCGCCAAAGCCCCCAGTGCCAGCAGGTAAGGCAAAAGCATGGCCGCTGCCCGCCACGCCCTGTCCAACAGCAGCATCCCCACTGCGGTAAATAGAAAAGGCGGAATCAGGTTACCCAGCAGCCTGGGCAGCAGCACCGCTGCCGGACCTTGCAGCGCCAGCAACCGTTCCGCCTGGGCGCTCTCCTGCCAACGGCCCAGATCCACCGCGGCGGATAGGGTCCACACCAGCAGCAAAACCGCCGTCAGTCCCAAAAAAATTCGGCTGGTCCCCTTCTCTGCCAGAGCAACCGGTTCCAGTTCGGTCCCGTCCAGCGTCTCCATGGTTACCTCCACCCGACGGTCCTTCGGCAGCAGCGTCTCCAGGCATGGGCGCAGCGCCTCCAGCGCCGCTTCCTCCACCAGCGACCGGTCACGCAAATAATCCTCGGCGATCTCAGGCGCGCTCAGCTCCAGCAGTACCGCCGCTGTTGTCTCCCGGACCAGCGGATATACCGTGGAACCGGGACCGGTAATCAGCGTAATCAGCTTCTCAAATTTTCCAGCCTCCAACCGGTCCTCAAAATCGGACCGTAAAATCAGACCGCAGTCCCATCTGCTGACGGATACCTTCTGGCGCAGCGTCTCCTCGTCTGTCAGGCAGAAGCGGATCATCTGGTTTTCCCGAGACGTGAGCCGCGCCCAGAACCGCTCTCCTCCCGTCTCAGGCAGCACCACGCCCACTGTTACGATCCCTGCTTCCTCCTCTTCTGAAGCTTGCCGTACCGCCACGATACCCAGCAAAAGTAAGAGCAAAAATGCCCAGGCCTTCCACCGGCGCAGCGTTCCACGCAGCTCCAGGACAAGCGACATCCAAACATATCTCATTCTTCCCCCTCCAGGCAGCGGCGGCGGTACAAAAAAACCGTGGGGATCAGCAGTCCGGCCGACACTGCCACCAGAACCAACGCCGGCGGGATGTCGGCGGGAGGGTCCATTCCCACGGCCGCCAGCGCCCGCATCCAGGTAATGGGCGAAAGCCCTTCCAGCGCCCGCACACCGTCTGGTAATAATACCGGCGGCAGCAGTCCGCCTGCCAGAAACAAAGACGCAACGGAAATCAGGAAGGACAGGCCCGCACAACCGCTGGTCTGACGGGTCAGCAAGCCACAGAGCGCGGTATAGACCGCGCAAAAAAATCCGCAGCATAAAGCGGCAACCAGAGCCGGCAGCGGCGCTTCCCCCGTCAGGAGAAGCGCAAGCCATAAAAGGCCTCCTATCTCTGCGGCACACCCCGTCAGACTGGCAGCCAATCCCGCCCAAACGCCCCGCTTGATCCAACACAGCCGTCCATAGTTCCTGGGCCAGGTCCCCTGATAATTCCAGGCAAATACCGGGGCCAGTGAGAGCAACAGCCAGCAAAAGAGGCTGAACATATAATGTTCCCGAATGGACAGTGCCCCTGTGGGTAAGATTCTTTCCTCCGCCACAACGGACAGCCGGTTTAAGATCCACTGTACATAGCGGAGATTGATCTCCATGACCACCTGTTCTCTGGGCAATCCCTCCAGCTGTCCCGCGTCGTAGAGATCCAGTACCGCATAGATGCCCGCCTGAGCGGCGGAAAGGGTATCCGCAGCACTCTGTCCCACCCAAAGGGTGAGCAGGGACTCCAGTGGCCGTTCCCCCTTCACAATGATCTGGACCGGCGGATTTTCTCCCCACTGTACGCCCTGTATAAATCCCTCCGGCAGGAGCAGCACGGCGTCCACCGTACCGTGGGACAAGGCCTCCCTGGCCTCTCCCTCTTCCATCGCCACCATCTCGCAGTAGCTCCGAATGTCGTCCATATTTCCCATATACTGTTGGATCAATTGAGGGGTCTCGTCTCCCTCCGGCGCGGCCACCGCCAGGGTCAGGCCGGAAAAAGACACTCCGTCGGTAAGCAGCGCTTCCGCCACCCGGCCGCCCAGGACGGAAAACAGCACGCACAGAAGGGAAAGCCCTGCCAGCAGCGGAAGCTGCCGGCAGAGCCTGCCCATCGTCAGGCGGAATGAGACCCAAAAAAGTGTCAACGCGCCCATATCCGGTTCGTTCCTCAGAAGAGAGCCCACAGGACGTCCTCAATTGCCGGAGTCTGCATGATGACATCATATGCCCAATTCTCCGCGTTCTCCTCGATCTCCCATTGGATTCGCTCCACGTCGTCCATGGACATATCGGACAGCATCCGGGCGCCGGTGGCGCCGGTGCTGGTCTTTTGGTAATCGCCTATGGAGCAGTTGATTTGCAGGTTGGCCAATTGACTGCCGTACTGATAGAACTCCACGTCCTCCAGCTGCAGGTCCATGCTCTTGCTTCCCCCATTGAGCTGGCCTCTGGCCTCTACGGAGAAGTCGTCGTCCACGTCAAGGGTCCAATAGAAGTTATCATACTTTTCCTTGGGCTGATATTCCATGTGGGACGTGATCTCACCCGCCAAATCGCCATAGTTGTAAATTCCGATGGTCGTATTGTCGGTATACCGGCCGGAAGCGCCGGTATGGTTGCCCGTGGACTCCAACAGGAGCATACCATTGTTCCGTTGGAACATTAGGCTGAAATCATCGGCGTAGTTTTCTCCCCCTCCAAAGTAAACGCCCAGCTCCATTTCGTCCCCGTTGAGGTCTTTCTCCCAGTGCGCGCACAGCAAATAACCGTCCTTGAGATAGACGTCCATCTCCACATCGCCAATGACCTTTACAGCCTCGGTGAGCTGATTGAACAGTTCCGTGTACGACATGGACTCTCTGACATCGCTTTCTATGTACATGATGTCGTCCTCTGTGGCCCCCGCAGCCCGCATCAGGTCCAGCACGGTATCGGTCAGATCCAGGCTCCCCATGCCGTGCGCCATCCAGGAAAAATACTTGCGCAGGGCGCTCTCCGGAATTACTACCCTGTATTCGTCGCACTCCACACCATAGCCGTTGACCTCGATACGGTCCTTACCGCGCTTTTCCACCTCGATGGATTCCAGAAGCGTCTTTGCCCCCTCCGTATCCATCTGAAAAAGCTGCTGATATTGCTCGGAGTAATCAAAGAAATTGAAGCCCACCTGGTCGTAAGCGCTGCCGCTGCCGGTCATTGCCGCCAAGTCCCGGCCCAGCGTGGCTGTATCCACGCCCAAGGCATTGTCTCCCAACAGTTCCGGGCTGTAAATACTGACCACCGAGTCATCCATATCCCAGTATAAATGAATCAGATCTGCGGAACCATAGGATAACTGCTGTGCAACGGTAATCTGCCTGCCCTTTGCGTCATAATCCACGCCGATCTGGTACCCAACTCCCTCCAGAAGCTCCAAATCATAATCGTCGGCCTCCTTGAGCTCCACGGCCAGATCCACACTGAAGGCGTCCCTGTTTTGCGCGGCAAGCAGGCCCATTTGTTCCGCGCCCGCTCCGTAGGCGGAGACGGTTTTCTGCATCGCCTTAGCCACCTTGATCTCAGGGCTATCCAGTACGCCGCTGAAGAAAATACCAAGGCCCACACACAGCACCAGCGCCGCCGCGCCGCCGCCGATGGCCAGTGGTTTCCAGTTGAATTCTTTTTTCTTCTGCGTGTTTCCTCCCGTACTCACATTCTCCCACTGGCGCACAGTCTGTTTCTGGTCCGGCTGCTGGGGTGAATTGTTGTAAACCGTCCTATGTTCAGATGTTTTCCACGTTTGGGCCGGCGCATTGGCGGACGTCATATCGGCGCCGCAAAAATCGCAGAATCTCGCCCCATCCATCAATTTTTTCCCGCATTTTTTACAAAACATAACTCCATCTCCCTCTGCGCTAAAATCGTCATATTTCCATGTGCTCTTCTTCCATACTGCCCCATCGGGCATGTCCCTCTTCCAAGCAGAGGCAGCGGTCACACAGCCGCTCCAGCTCCTCGGTATGGTGGGTACACCAGACAAGCATGCCGCCCTGATGCAAAAACAACTCCATCCAATCCAACAATACCTGTCGGTAGGCAAGGTCCAGACCGGTGGTGGCCTCATCCATTACCAGAATCTCCGGCTGAGCCAACAGTCCCATGGCAATGCTGACCCGCTGGCGCATACCGCCCGACAGGGTCTGGATCCGCCGGCGGAGAAGCGGCTCCAAGCCCATCCGTGCGGTGATTTCTTCGGGCAGCGGTCCGCGCAGTCCGCAAGCGGCCTGCCACAGTTCCAGCTGCTGCCCCACGGTCAGACCTGGGGACAGCTGGTCCGCTTGCGGCACGTAGCCCAGATGCCGCCGCAAAAACTGTCTGTCCCCCAAAACATCCTTGCCTCGAAAGAACATCCGGCCGCTGTCAGGGCGCTTGACCTGTGCCAGCAGCCGCAAAAGAGTCGACTTTCCGGAGCCGTTCGGGCCGACAATCCCTATGCTTTGGCCCTCATCCAAGCAAAAGCTCACCGGAAACAGTACCTGTCTCCCCTCATAGGACTTGCTGATCTCTTTTACCTCAAACATATAAATATCCCTGTTTTTCCGGTATTTTTCTATCTTTTCATTATTATACCATTCTTCTGTACCTTTTCAAGCACATCCGCTTTATCCCATACTTTTTGGGTGCGGTGCTGGGCGCACGCAAACTCAGCCTTCTTTGCCGGTTCTCGGCTCCATGGTATAGCCGTTTATGGTCAAGTGGGCCACCTGGGCGCCCCGGTCGTCGGTGACCTCCACGGCGTAGAGGCAGGTGGTACGGCCAGCCTTCAGACAGCGGGCCTCGGCGATGAGCCGCTCTCCCCGGGCCGCCGACAGAAAGGTGACCGACACCTGCTGGGTGACGGTGACGCGGCTGCTGTGTCCGTTGGCGGCCACGGCAAAGGCGAAGTCCGCCAGCGTAAAAACCGCCCCTCCCATTGGGATGTTGTTGGCGTTGAGATGGACGGGCCGGATGGGCATGGTGCAGACGGCATGGCCCGGCTCGGCCTGTTCAATGGCCGCGCCGGCGGCCTCGGTGGCAAACCGGTCCCCGGCAAAGCGGGCCCGGATCTGGTCAAGCGTTGGCATATCATTGCGCTCCCTTCTGCATTTTCTCTGTTTTTTCAGTTTATCACAGGCATGACGGAATCGGAAACTTCTTTTTCGCCAAGCCGGAAGAAGGCTGCGGCTTTATGCTCCACGGTATGATATCCTATCCTTATCGGATCAGGCCGCTTTTCTGCGCCCAACATAAGAGACCGAAAGGCTGTAAAATTCCCTCAACAGCTGGTATAATGGCTCTGACACCGTGCGCCGATGTACCAACGCAGAAAGTGAGGCAGCCAGTATGAAATCATTCCAGGGGGTTCGCTTTCCCCTCTTTGTCGCCGTTCCCCTGATCCTGACCCTATCCCTCCTCTTCTCCGCCCTCCTCTTCTGGGTCCAGGGACGGCTTTCCGGCGGTCCCCTGCTCCTGCTTCTCCTGGCAGGGACCCTGTTTTTTTTCCTGATCGCCATGGGCTGCGGGGGATTTTGGGTCTATCAGGACTGTAAACTGCGGGGCGAAGAGCCGGTTTTGTGGGTGCTGCTGTGCGCCCTCTCCTACTTTCTCATTCTGCCGGTCTATCTCTTCCGCCGCCCCAAGCAACGCGCCCTCTGTCCGGAGTGCCGCCATCCCCTGGCCAAGGGGGACCGCTTCTGCACGGTGTGCGGCGCATCCGCACAAAATCCCGTTGCTCCGCCCAAGCACCACCACAGCGCCTATTTTCTCACCGCCATTTTGAGCTTTATTCTGAGTATTTTGTGTCTTGCGGGCTTTGTCTACACCTTCTTTTCCTTTGCCGGCGATTTGATCGACCAGGGCCGGCAGGACGTGACAATCCTGTCCCAGGAGTCCCTGATCGGCGGGGTGTGGACCGTCTCCTTCCATCGGACCAGCGACGGCTACACCTTTCGGCAGGACCTGACCCTCCCCGCCGACGGAGCCCCCGCCCTCCAGGTGGACGCGGCTTGCGGGACCGTGCCGGAGGGAGCCAGCCTGGAGCTCCGTCTGCTGCAAGGGGAGACCGCCGTGACCCTGGATCTGACGGACCTGTCCCAGCCGCTGGTCTATCCGCTGGACAGCTTTCAAAGCGGCGTGCTCTCCCTGGAGCTCCAGAGCAACGGGGTGGAGGACGTGTCGGTCGTCGTTGCGCTGCAATCTTAAAAACGCGCCGGACGGGGCAAGATGCCCGGTCCGGCGCGATTCTTTTTGCTTTTTTTAGTTCTGCCAGCAAATATCCTGGTCGGTGCGCAGGGGAACGGCCACCAGCTCCGTCCCCGCCATGGCGGCGCGGTCCATGGTCACGGCGGAGATGCGGCTGTTGCCCTCGGTCTTATAGTAATAGTCCACCCGGTCCGGCCCGGGACACAGGCAGCAGGCATACAGGGTCCGGTCCAGCTCCCCCGTTGGGGTGCGCACCGCGCCGGGCGTCATGGCCACCCCGTCCAGCACATGGAAAAACTGGGCCAGGCGCTGGTCCGGGCTGTCTGTCCAAGGGCTGTTCCACTTATAAAAGGCCGCCCGTATAAAGCGGGACGCCGGCGAAGGATCGCCGGGCAGCCCCAGGCTGCCCATCCCCTGCCCGAAGGGAGAGAGGGACAGGTCCGGATGAAAGCGGTTCTCCGGCGCGGCGGCGGTGAGGTTGAGATACTGCCGGAGATTGGTCAGGTGGAAGTCAAAGGGCGGGTTGTTGGTCAAAACCCCCACCGGGTCCTCATAGACCCGCAGTCCGCCGGCCATGGGCTCCAGCACCAGGGACGTTTTACCGTCGGACAGGTGCCAGTGGAGGGGCGCCAGCGGCAAACCGGGTGCAAAGGGCTCGTCCAGCAGCCGGAGCCGGTCCAGAAGCGGCTCCGCTTCCGCCACCGAGGCGCACTGCCCCAGCAGCCAGGGAATGAGCTCATAGGGAGCTGCCTCCAGGGCGCCGTCGTCCACATGGGGAAAGTAACAGGCGTTGCCCGGAAAGTTGAGACCCGCCATATATAATCCCTTCTCGTTGACCGCCTCGGCGTAGAGGGGACAGCCCCCCGCCACATGGGCCATACCGATCATGGCGCAATGGGCCTCCTGCCGGGGAAGGCAGCGGAAGGTCAGAGGAACACCCCGGGGCGTCAGGACCACCTGTTCCCCAAAAGATGCTTCCAGGTCCAGGTTCCGTCCAAAACACGGATACCGTCCGGTAAAGGCCAGGCTGGTACACATACGCTTCCCTCCTCTCTCCCCTAGTCTGTCCGATGAAAGGGCGGTTTAGTCCAGCTTGGGCAGGAGGCTGGCCATTTCCAGGGCGGCCATGGCGGCGTCGGCGCCCTTGTTGCCCGCCTTGGTGCCGGCCCGCTCGATGGCCTGCTCAATGTTTTCGGTGGTGACCACGCCGAAAAGCACCGGCACGCCGGTCTGGAGGCCGGCCTGGGCCACGCCCTTGGAGACCTCGCTGCACACATAGTCATAGTGGCTGGTGGAGCCGCGGATCACCGCGCCCAGACAGATGACGGCGTCATAGTTGCCGCTCTTGGCCAGTTTCAAAGCGGCGATGGGGATCTCAAAGGCGCCGGGCACCCAGGCCAGGGTGATGTCGTCGCTGCTGACGCCGTGGCGCACCAGGGTGTCCTCCGCGCCGGAGATGAGCTTGGACACAATGAACTCGTTGAACCGGGACGCCACAATGGCGAACTTTCCGCCGGAGACATAGGAGCCTTCCAAAACTTTCATGATGATACCTCCAAATATGATAGAAATTACACTTCGTCGCTGAGAATATGGCCCATTTTGACCTTCTTGGTGTGGAGATAGAAGGCGTCGTCCGCCTGGGGGGCAATCTCGATGGGCACCCGCTCCACGATCTCCACCCCGAAGCCGTCCAGGCCGTAGACCTTGTCGGGGTTGTTGGTGAGGAGGCGCAGCTCCTTGGCCCCCAGGTCCTGGAGAATCTGGGCCCCGATCCAGTACTCCCGCAGATCGGGGGCAAAGCCCAGCTTTACGTTGGCCTCCACCGTGTCAAAGCCCTGCTCCTGGAGCTCATAGGCCTTGAGCTTGTTGATGAGGCCGATGCCTCTCCCTTCCTGGCGCATATAGAGGAGGACGCCCCGGCCCTCGGCCTCGATGCGCTCCAGTGCGGCGGAGAGCTGCTGGCCGCAGTCGCAGCGGCAGGAGCCGAACACGTCGCCGGTGAGGCACTCCGAGTGGACCCGGCACAAAAGGTTCTTGCCGTCCCCGATGTCGCCCTTGACCAGGGCCACATGGTGCTCGCCGGTCAGGTCGTTCACATAGCCGTAGATCTGGAAGGTGCCGAAGCGGGTGGGCATTTTGGCGCTGGCCTGCCGGACCACGTGCTTGTCATGGCGGCGGCAGTAGTCCTGCAGATCCTTGATGGTGATGACGTGGACCCCCCACTCCTCCGCCTTCTGGAGAAGCTCTGCGGTGCGCATCATGGTGCCGTCGTCCCGCATGATCTCGCAGCACAGACCGCACTCCTCCAGTCCGGCCAGACGGCACAGGTCCACCGTGGCCTCGGTGTGACCGTTGCGCTGGAGCACGCCGCCGGGCCGGGACACCAGGGGAAACACATGGCCGGGACGGCGGAGCTGCTCGGGTCTGGTGGCGGGGTCGGCGCAGGCCCGGCAGGTAAAGCCCCGCTCCTCGGCGGAGATGCCGGTGGTGGTCTCCACATGGTCGATGGAGACGGTAAAGGCGGTCTGATGGTTGTCGGTGTTGACCTTGACCATCTGCTCCAGCCCCAGCCGGTCGGCCACGGCCTTGCTCATGGGGGTGCAGATGAGGCCCTTGGCGTGGACCGCCATAAAGTTGACGTTCTCGGTGGTGGCGAACTGGGCGGCGCAGATGAGGTCGCCCTCATTCTCCCGGTCCGGGTCGTCGATGGCCATGATGAGCCGCCCCGCCCGCAGATCCTCCAGGGCGGTCTCGATGGTGCTGAATTTCTCCTTCATAATCCTTACTCCTTGCTGTCAAAAGCCGTATTTGGACAAAAATTCCATGGTGATGCCGGTTTCCTTGTGGGGCTGCAACAGCTTTTCCACATATTTGCCGATGATGTCGCATTCCAGATTGACCTTTTCCCCCACCCGCTTTTGGAGGAGGATGGTCTGGGCCCCGGTATGGGGAATGATGGAGACGGAAAAGTCCCGCCCGGTGACGGCGGCCACGGTGAGGCTGACGCCGTCGATGGCGATGGAGCCTTTTTCCACAATATAGCGCAGCAGCGGCGCGGGGGTGGAGACGGTGATCCACACGGCATTGTCCTCCCGGCGGAAGGAAGCGATGGCGCCGGTGCCGTCGATGTGGCCCGAGACGATGTGGCCGCCGAACCGGCCGTCCGCCGCCATGGCCCGCTCCAGATTGACGGGAGAACCGGAGGACAACTCCCCCAGCGACGACCGCCGGAGGGATTCAGCCATCACGTCGGCGGTAAAGGCGGTGGGAGTGAGACCAGTGACGGTGAGGCAGACCCCGTTGACGGCGATGCTGTCCCCGATTTTGCTCCCCTCCAGCACGGTCTTGGCCTGGATGGTGAGCTGGGCGCTTTTGGCCCCCTGGCGGATGGCGGCGATGCGCCCCATCTCTTCTACGATTCCGGTAAACATGGCACATAGCCCTCCATGAGAATATCCTCGCCCAGCCGGGTGACGGCAACGTCCCTCAGGCGCACCGCCCGGTCCATGGTGGGAAAGCCCGCGCCGCCCAGCGGTGTTTTGGCGGTCTTTCCGCCCACCAGCTTGGGGGCGATATAGGCCTGTACTTTCTGTACTACCCCGGCCTCCAGAGCGGAAAAGGCCAGCTCCCCGCCGCCCTCCACCAGCACGCTGTCGATGCCCCGCGCACCCAGGCGGACCATCAGGTCGGCCAGATCCACCCTGCCTTCCTTCTCCTTACAGAGCACAATTTCCGCGCCAGCCGCTTCCAGCGCGCCGGCGTTTTCGTTTTTCTCCACCGCGGCCAGAAGGGTGGGCACCTCTTTGGCCGTGCGGATGAGCTGGGAGGAGACCGGCGTGCGCAGACGGCTGTCGCACACGATGCGCACCGGATTGCGCCCCCCCTCCATCCGGCAGGTGAGGAGGGGGTCGTCGGCCAGCACGGTGCCCACCCCCACCAGAATGGCGGACAGCCAGTTGCGGGTCTCGTGGACATGGGCTCTGGCCGTTTCGCCGGTGACCCACCGGCTGTGGCCGGTATAGGCGGCGATTTTGCCGTCTAAGGTCATGGCGTATTTGAATACCACAAAGGGCGTCTTGGTCTGGATGTAGTGGAAAAAGACCTCATTGCACCTGTCGCATTCCTCTTGCAGCACGCCGGTCTCCACCTCCACGCCCCGGTCCCGCAGAATCTGTACGCCCTTTCCCGCCACCAGCGGGTTGGGGTCCATGCTGCCCACCACCACCCGGGCAATCTTATGCTCCAAAATGGCGTCGGTACAGGGGGGCGTCCGGCCCCAGTGACAGCAGGGCTCCAGGGTGACATAGAGGGTCGCCCCGGCCGGGTCCTGGGTACAGGCGGCCAGGGCGTTGCGCTCGGCGTGGAGGCTCCCGCATTTTTGGTGCCACCCCTCGCCGATGACCCGGCCGTCCTTTACGATGACGCAGCCCACCATGGGATTGGGGCTGACCCGCCCCATCCCCCGCTTGGCCAGCGACAGGGCCCGGGCCATCCATTGGGTATCTTGCAACTGGGATCACCTCGCAATGAAAAAAGTCCCGAAAGTCGCAGACTCTCGGGACATACGCGGCAAAAAAATTCTGAAATACCAACGGCATTTCAGAAGCAGCAAACAGACGGAACGGGGGCCTCCCCACTCCGCATCTTCTTCTTTCATCCAGACTTTACTGTCGGCTCCGGAGTTCCACCGGATCATGCGTCTCTCCCCAAAACGGGGGGAGGTCGGCTCGCGGGCTGTACCGCCGGTAGGGAATTGCACCCTGCCCTGAAGAATCTGATTATTCGGTTTTCACAGAAGCACCCTTCTGTATAAGCCACAGTATACACGCTTTTTCCAAAAATGCAAGTCCTTTTTGCCCCGTCTCCCTGCGCCGCACGGGAGCAGCGCGAGATGGCGTCCTTCGAGAAAGACACAAATAAAAAATACATCACACGCAAATAAAATTGTTTGAAATTATTTTTTGAAATGTAACCTATATGTAACCGCGCCCGTGTATACTTGCCTCATCCAAAGAGAACAAGGCAGCAACGGAGCTGCCAAAGAAAGGTGTAGATGTCAAACGGCAAACCGCCGGAAACGGCGGGACGCAAAGCCAGGGGCCTAACGCATTCCAGCTATGGCAGCCCGGCCGCCTTCTATTCCGATTTCCAACCCATAAAACCATACAGGAAAAGGAGAACGGAATCATGGCAAACAAGAAATTCAGAAAAGGAATGGCACTGGCCCTGACCATCAGCATGGTCACCGGTATGCTGAGCACCACCGCTCTGGCCGCCGGCTCTCACGTCCACAGCGACGCCTGCGGCTATGCCGAGGCGGTGGAGGCCCAGGACTGCACCCACGTCCACGACGAGACCTGCGGCTATGTGGAGGGGCTGGACGAAATCCCCTGCGACATGGACTGCACCGACACCGACGGCGACGGCGTGGTGGACCACAGCCCCGACTGCGCCTACGCCCCGGCGGTAGAGGCCCAGCCCTGTACCCATGTCCATGACGAGACCTGCAGCTACGCGGAAGCCGTGACCGGCCAGCCCTGCGCCGTGGAGGAAGTGGAAGCCCTCATCGCCGCGCTGCCCGCCGCCCCCTCTGAGGCGGACCGGGCCGACGTGGAAGCCGCCCGCGCCGCCTACGACGCCCTGGACGCATCCATCCAGGCCGACGTGGAAAACCTCCCTGTCCTGACCGCCGCCGAGGAAGCCCTGGCCAATCTGGAGGAGAACCAGGAGGAGGTCCCGCCCGCCGTGGAACTTCCCCAGGAAACCTGCACCGTCCATTATCAAACCATGTCCGAGGGGGTCACCTATGACGGATACGCCAAAAACAAAAACGACGGCTACATTTTTTACTATACCATCCACGAAAACGCGCCCTCCGATCTGGTGATTGACCTGGCGCAGGGCGCCCTGGACCTCTGGGAAAACGACAGCCAGATGCCCGGCGACCACTATAAGTTCCAGATTCTAGTCAAAAATGAGTCCGGCAACGTGTATCAGTATAAAAACGGCAGCTTTGTTCTGGCCCCCGAGGATACCAGCCAGTTCGGCAGCCTGGAGGAGGGGTCCCTCCTGCCGGTTCTGACCTATGACGGACAGTATATGCCCATCCGGTTTTCCGGCGCCATGATTCCCAAGTATTTTTATGAGGACATCTTCCATGTCTCCAAAGACAGCCAGGTGACCTTTGAGATGATGTGCCAAATCTATGACTACCTGGCCCGGGCCGGTTATTCTGGCGCATCTGCCATAACCGACTACCTGCTGGACTATTTCAACGCCCAGAGAGGGACCTCCTATGAAACGCTGACCGGCCTCTTTGCCGACCATCCCGACTGGCTGGACGGTTCCCAACTCGCCTCCAACGGTATTTACACCATGACCGAGGCGCAGCTCATGGAATATATCCAGGCATATCCCTGGATTGACCGCTTTTTGTATGTCCAGCCCTCCGGCAGCAGCCTGAAGGTTCAGATCAAGTGGCCGGAGGCGGAGCTCTCCGCCGTCAGCTACAACAGCTTCTATATGGGCCTGTTCAGCGTGGTATACGGCCAGGAAAACGCCGGGTATCTCAACCCCAATCCCTCCGGCGACCTGGACTTCTCCCGCTCCCACGGCGTGGGCGACTATCTGCCCGGCACCGCCCTCTACGACGAGACCAACGCCTACTTTGCCCAACTCACCCAGGACGGCTTCCAGGACGGCGATACCCTGGAGATCTGGTCCGGCTACGGCATCGACGGCCCCGGCATGGGCAACAGCTACCAGAATTACAGCTTCACCTATTACAACGTCATTGAGCTGGAGCAGATCGACAGCGACGTGACGGTCAACAAGGTGGACCAGTCCGGCAACGCCCTGGAGGGCGCCCGGTTCCAGCTCTACAAGCTGGACGGCGAGACCAAGCTCTATTACGCCGTGGAAAACGGAGAAGTGGTGTGGACCGCCGATCCGTCCGCCGCCGCTGTCTTTGAGGGCGGCTCCTTCGACGTGACCCTCCTCTTCGGCACCTACTACCTTACCGAGATCGCCGCGCCCGACGGCTACAACCGCCTCACCGAGGACCTGGCCATCCTGGTGGACGAAAACGTGGAGACCGTAGACGTGACCAACACCCGTCAGTCCTCCGGCGGCTCCAGCTATACCTACTACCGCGTCACCATCCACTATTACGACGCCGACGGTGTGGAACTCGCCGACGCCTTCACCAGCAGCCGCATCCGAGAGGGTCGCGGCTGGGACTTCAGCGACGAGCAGCCCGAGACCATCACCGTGGACGGTGTGACCTATACCTTTGACCATGCCGACGGCGACCCCATCGAGGGCAGCGATATCCAGCGCAACCAGGTGGTGGAGCTCTACTACGCCGCCGAGGAAGAGGAGCTGACCGACGAGGATACCCCGCTGTCCCCCACGCCCGATGAGGAGACGCCCGCCCCCGAGGAGGACCTGACCGACGAGGCCATCCCCATGGACCCCGCTCCCGAAACTCCCGAAGCCGAAGAGGCTCCTGCCGCCTCCGAGGACCAGGTGGAACTGGTGGACGGCGAGACCCCGCTGGGCGACCTGCCTCAGACCGGCTTTGCCGCCGAACCCCACGCCTCCCCGGCCGCCTATCTGGTGACCCTGGCCGGCGGTCTGACCGGCTGCGGCCTGTATCTGACCATCCGCCGCAAGAAGGAGGACTAATCCTCCGTTCCCCCAATCCCGACAGCGGGAGGCCGGGACCCCAACCGGGTCCCGGCCTCCCGTTCTTTTATGTGCCCGGCGGCTGCCCCCTGTTCTCACATTTGAACCATAGGAAAAGCTCCCCCGGTACCGGAGGAGCTTTTTTACAGCCATTTGATAGAATCAGACGTGGGTATGCTGCACAAAACGCGCCAGAATGGCGGCGACCTGGGCGCGGGTGGCCTGGCCCTGCGGCGCAAGGACGCCCTCTCCCAGCCCCTGGATGAGTCCGTTTTCCACCGCCCAGGCCATGGCCTCGGCGGCCCAGTGGCTGACGCTGTCCCCGTCGGCAAAGTCCAGACCGCCGGAGGCGGCGGGGCTGCCGGCGCAGCGCCACAGCATCACGGCCAGCTGTTCCAGGCTGACCGAGGCGTCCATGTTGCTGCCGTCCGAAATGCCGCGCTCCACGGCCCACCGCTGGCCGGCCTCATACCAGAGGTCTCCCTCGGTGCTCACCCCTTCATAGCGGGCCAGCACGGTGACAATCATGGCCCGGGTCATGTCCTGCTCAGGGGAGAAGGTGGTGGCGCTGGTGCCCTGGAAGAGCTCCCGGCTGGTGGCAAAGGTCACCGCGTCGGCGCCCCAGTGGTCATCGGCCACGTCGTCAAAATTCTTGCTGTTGTCCACAATCTTGACGGTATCGCCATCGGACAGGGTGACGGCCACGCCGGTGCCGGTGGACAGGGAGGTTTTGATGATCTCCTCGGTCCCATCTTCCCGGACGATGACGGCCACGGTGCCGGGGGTCATATTTTCCACCGGGATCTCCACCTTGGCGGCGGTATCGGCGGGCAGTTCCACCTTTACCACCGGGGCGCTGGTCTTGTCCGCGGCGGCGGACACGCCGGGCATGGGCAGGGCCACGGTCTCGCCGTTCTCCCGGGCGGCATCCACCAGGCCGGCGGGCAGCTTGACCTGGGTCTGACTTCTGCCGTCCTGGTCCACGGTGGTGGTGGCGGAGCCGTCGGTGTTGGTCACCGTCTGGGTCTTGTTGCCGTCGGTATCGGTGGTGGTCTCGGTGACGGTGCCGTTGGGGCGGGTCACGGTGGTGGTGGTGGACCCGTCGGGGTTGGTGACCGTCTCGGTCTTATTGCCGGAGACGGCGCCGCCGCCGGAAGGGGGCGCCTCCGTCCACTGGGCGGTAAAGGTCACTCCTTCTGTGACCGAACAGGTGTCGCCGGCCTGCCAGAGCCCCTCCCCGTCGCTCCAGCCGGCAAAGGCGCTGCCGGGCTTGGCGGAGGCGGGCAGGGTAACGGCAACGGCGGCCACCTCGGTGGTCACGATGATCTCCTCCCCGAAATCGTTGCCCCGCAGGTCCCGGTTCTGGCCGTCGGCGCCGGTGAACTCCAGATAGCTCTCAGAGCGGATCTGATTGTCCTGAAAAACGGAGCCGTCCACATAAAAAGAGATGCGGCTGCCGTTAAGGAAGGTGTTTCCGGCGACGGTCTGGCCCTCCTTCATGATGTTCAGCTTTACGCCGTCCAGGGTATTTCCGGTAAACCGGCCCTGCGGCGAGCGGAAGATAAAGCGGGCGCCCCCCTGAAAGGTGGAATTTTTGACGATCAGGTTTTCCACCTCGCCGCTCTCGCTGTCATAGATGGCGTTCTGCATCCCGTCAAAGGTGCAGCCTTCGATGATGACCGATTCGTTGCCGGCTTCGGTGCCTCCGATCAGAATTCCGTAAAGCACGCTGCTGTTGCCCAGGATGGTCACATCGGAAAAGACATCTCCCGGTTTTGCGTTCAGGGCATAGCCGCCGGAAGCGCCAGTCAGATCCAGGGTCAGGTCGCGGAAGGTATTGCCGCCGCCGGAGCGGAATGCCTGCTTGTCAACGGTGAGCACGTGTCCGCCGCCCTCCACGGTGAGACCGGTCAGGCCGATGGTGGTCCAGTTGTCCCCGGCGACGTCGGCCAGGAGGGTCACGGTCTTGTCCGCGCCCTGCTGCGCGGCCTCGCAGGCCTCGGCCAGGGTGGCGTACGTCTCTCCGCCCACCTGCGCCACAGGCGGCATGGAAATGGTGCAATTTTCGATCTTTACCGTGGAGGGCGGCTGTGCGCCGTACCACAGACTGCCCACATAGCGGCCGGCTTCCAGAATATCGTTTTTTTCCGGTCCGCTGTAAAGCTGTCCGGTGAATGTACAGCCGCTCACCGTGGGCGGATTTTTGCCCTCGTTGTCAAGGTAAGTGCCGGCAAAGGCCCCGCAATAGATCCGGCCGTTTTCCTCCGGGCGGTGTTCTGCCACACTGCCACGTTTTCCACCGTACAGCCGCGGATGGTATTGCCGTAGTGGAGGATGCCGTTCACGCCGCCGATGCCGTTATATGCCCCTTCCACCGTGATGTCTTTTACGGCGCAGTCCGTCGTGACGCAATTTCCTTCCCCCATATAGCCCACGATGCCGCCCACATAGCCGCCGGTGATTTTTACATAGGAGGTTTCCGTACCGTCGCCGGTTACGGAGCAGTTGGCGACAGTGGTATACCCGTTGCCCAAAATACCGCCGGCATACCAGTAGCCCAAAATGCGCACGCTGCCGGTCACGTGGACCCCGGTGATTTCAGACTCCAGATAGGCGTCGCCGCCCACCACCGCGGCCACATAGCCGCTTCCGGTGACCTCCGCATTGTACAGGGTAAAGTCCCTGATCTCCCCGTCCTGGGTGGCGCCGAACAGGCCGATGCTCTTGTTTTCCGCCGTGTACGACAGACCCCGGGTGATCTTCAGATTGGAAATGGTGTGGCCCCGGCCGTCAAAGTCCCCGCGGAACTGGCCGCCGGTCCCGCCGCCGCCGATGGGGGTCCACTCCCTGCCCGCCAGGTCAATATCGCCGGTCAGGGTAACGGTTTTGCCGGAAAAATGGTTGCCCGCATTTACCAGCCGGGCCAGACCGGCCAGCTCCTCCGGGCTGTGGAGCTCAAACGACGCGGCGTCGGGTTGGGTCTCGTACCACGCCGTATCCGCCGCGTCGATCCAGTTTGCCCCGTTCATCATTTCCTTCTCCAGTCTCCATGATTGACATTCTTGCCGCGGACGCCGCCTTTTTTCTCTCCTTGCCAGCCGTCCGGCGCGGGATTTATCTTATCAGGAAACCCTTTTCCGCGCAAGCATCCTCTATCGCCCTATTTTTACTTTTATTTCCTGTAAAAACGATGCAGTCTCTTTTTTATCCTCATTCGTTTTTCACTTTTTATTCTATTTTACCTCCTTTTAACTCTATTTATCTTTTATATGGATATCAATTTATAAACTTCTAGTTTTATCCTTTAAATTATTTTTCTTCCATATATAGAAAAGTCCTCATTTTATATGGTTATATTTATCAAAATTATTTATAAAATTTTATATAAAATGTTACTTTATTTTTTATGTACCTCCTTTTGTCTGACGCCGGTTTTCTCCTTTTTCTGTCTGATTCTGGAAAAAACAGGACCCCGGCGCTCTTCAAAGAACGCCGGGGCCGGAAGTCAGGCGCGATTGGTCACACCGCTTCATACAGCGCGGCTGTCTGCCGCAGGATACTGAGGGTAAAACCGGAGCTGTTGACAGAGAGGTAATAGGTCATATCATAGTTCCAAAACAGGAAGCGGGTCGAAACCTGGGTGCTCAGGCGGTCCCCGGAATAGGACCACAGGGCGGCGTCACCGGCCTGGGTGGTGACGGTCAGATCGGAACCGTCGGCGGCCAGATAGTACCGCGTCCCCCCTGTCTCGCACCACAGCCGCCCATTTTCATAGGTCCAAAGCCACTCCTCTTCCGCCGGCGGATTGGCCGTATAAACCCCGCCGCTTTCGGTCATCTGTACGGCGGCGCCGGACAGTCCCCGGTCAAGGGCCTTCTGACGGACGGTAATCAGATATGTGGCCCCCTCTGTAAAGCCGTTCTTTTTCCGGAAGGTCGGCGTCTGGCTGTATGCCCCGCCGCAGGTGTCGCACAGCCCGTCCCGGTTCCCGTCGGAACAGGCGCCGCTGGCCATCACCGCTCCGCACCGGTCACAGACCTGCCGATGGGTGCCGTCGCCGTTGGCGCTCCAGCTGCCCGTATGTCCCAGCGGGTCGATGGAAACGCCGGCGGACAACAGCTCCCCACATGCCGCGCAATAGGTGTCTCCGGTGTATCCCGCCTCCGTGCAGCCCGCCGCCTTGGCGTTTCGCACCTCGGGGGTGTGGGTGTGGGCTTCCTCCACCCGTTCGACCCTGATGCTGATATAGTCCACTAGGGCGTCGTCCCCAAAGGTGAAGGCGCGGTTGGGGGTGGTCACCACATAGTCCTCCGAACCGGAGCTGATGGTATAGGTCACGCCGTCGGAGAGGCCCACCGCCAGGTAACAGGTCTCGGGATAGACGGCGTCCCGGTTGGGATTGTACAGCCCCGCCACGATGACGCTGCCGTCATCTCCGGTGAGGGTGATGGTATCCAGCGCTTCGGTCTGTCCCAGGTCGTTGCGGGTGGGGTCCTCTTCGTTGGTGTAGGCGTAGATCTCCGCCAGATAGCGCCCCGTGGCCACGTGGTACACCGTGGGGAAATGGTGGTAGGAGGTGGTCAGGTTCTCATAGTCGTAGGTCTCCAGAATCTCCTGGCGTTTGGCCTGCAGCGCCTCCATCCCCTCGTAGAAATAGGTGATCTCCTCGGTGACGCCATGGCTCTCCGAATAGGCCATGGTCTCGAAAATGGTCTCTATCTTTTTGTCCAGGGCGCGGCAGAGGGCGACCTCGGTCTCAATCCCGCTGATCTGGGTGGATTTGTTGTAGTTCATGATGGACAGCTCGTCGCAGCAGTGCTCCACGAAGTAGCGGAACAGGTCCTCGTCGGTGCGGTCATAGAACACGGGGATAACCTGCACCACCTCCAGGCCAGCGCTGTGGGCGTATTGGTACAGCGCCTCCATCTGCTCCACATAGGCGGCAAAGGCCGCCTGAGCGTCCTCCTGCCATACCGGCTGGGTGTGAACTTCCACATCCAGGGCAATCTTCCCAATGGGCGCCGCCGCGCCGATTCCCGCGTTATAGGCTGCCAGGGCGTCGATATAGGCTCTGATCTCGCTCTGATCGCCGCCCGCCATGCCCCAGGCGGCGTCGCCGGTCAGCGCCACGGTCTCGATGCCGTCGGCGGCCAGCCGGGCCACCATATGGGCGGTCTCTTCCCGCGCCAGATACGTCTGGGGCAGATCCTGGTACACCCTTGTGATTTCCAGCTCCTCCAGGAAGGGCCGGACGGACGGGTAAGAGCCCTCATTGAGGAGATAGAGGTTCCAGCAATAGAGACTGGCCGCCCGGTTGATGTGCCGGGGCTCCAGAGTAAAGGAGCCGATGCCGTTGCCGTAGTCAGAGAAGGGGTTGTCGTTGGCAAAGCGGATCTGATTGCCGTTTTCGTCCGCAATGTTCAGGTAGGCGGTATAGGTCCCCGCCGGCAGGTCCTGGGGCAGCGGGACAAACGCCTGCGCCGTCTCCCCGGACTTCCAGTCCGTTACGTCAAGACCGGTGGGGATCTGGGTGAGGATACCGTCCTCGTCCACCAGATTCAGGGTGACGGTCTTTTCCTTGAGTACATTGCCCGCGCCCACGTTTTCCACGGTAAAGCCAATGCGGTCGCCGTAAAACGCGGAGCTGCGCAGCACGAACCGGTAGCCCAGGTGATTTTCCACATAGGTAAAGCCGCTCAGGCCGTAGTAGACCGGATCGTCCCCGGTGTAGGTGGATTCCCGCCACTGGTCAATGACGCTGCCGTTCCACTCAATGTTCAGATAGGAGGTATGCGTCCGGAACATCTCCTCCGAAATGTAGTCGATGCTGTTGTAAACGGTGCCGTCGTCGGAGTAATTGGCCACCACCTCGCCGCCGAAGAGAGTGTGTCCCGCCTGGTAGTCCAGCCACGCCACCTCCATGGCCCGGTCGGTATAGGTGCCCAGGTCGGAGCAGCTGCCCAGATAGCCGTCGTTATAGACGCCCACCCGGTAGTAGGGGGACGTGGGGTCCGCCCGGTGGGTTGCCAGGTCCTCCAGCTGGAGGCCGGCGGCGTAGCAGTAGTACACAGGCCGGCGGACCGAGACGGTGATGGGCTCCGGCACCGCCTCCAGCAGGGCGTCCACCAACGCGGCGATGTTTTCCGGCGTGACGATGCCGCTGGTGTGCTGCTCGCCCCAGCAGCCCAAAAAGCCGCTTTCCACGGCGGCGATCACGTCGGCATTTTGGGCAAAGACGCCGGAAAGCTGCTCAATATGGGCCAAAACGCCCGCCATATCCGGCTCAAGATCAGCGACGCCGTCAAAGTCGTCATAGGCAAAGCGCAGGATGGCCGAGCCGCCGTTCTGCCGCAGATGGTCCAGGGTGGCGTTCAAGGCGTCCAGAAAATCCTGGCTGAGGGGTTCCCAGCCGCCCTCGGTATAATGTTCCGGCGCTTTTCCACGGTAGTTCAAATAATTATGGCTGAAATTGCCCAGGCTGATGCGCATATGGATCAGCTTCCCGGTGGGATTCTGGACTGTGTTGTCCGTCTCTTTCGCGCCCACAAAGCAGGTGGAATAAAAGCCCCGCTCCGGGTTGTCGATGGCGTCGGTGATCTCGGTGTAGCTGGCTCCCATGGAGGAGCCCTCCTCCCCCGCCGCCGCAGCCGCGGGCAGCAGCGCCAGGAGCATCAGCGCTGACAGCAGCGCCGCCAGGAGTCGTTTCTTTCCTGTCATAAACAGCACCTCTCTTTTTCGTTTGGGGATATACGCCGGGGAAACGCCTGCTGGTGGACTGTCGCCTGCTTCTCTCACCTCCTTACCTGAAATATATAGTTCAAAAGATTGGCTAAAGTATAGCATACCTACGGGATTTTTTCCACTGCATTTGCATATTTATTAAGTTTTATAGAAAAACGCAGGCGTCCCGGCGGGACGCCTGCGCTCCATGCCGAATATTATGCTCCTATGTGGGTACAGGGGGCTTTTTTATTTGATTCTCGCGCCGCAGCGATTGCAGAAAAGGGTTCCGGCGGGTACCTGCGCCCCGCAGTTGGGGCAGTTCCGTGGAGAGGAGACGCCGCCGTGCTTGTTTTTGGTCAGGATAATGCCCAAAACAAAGCCCACCGCGATGGGGATGGAGAGCAACAGACCCGCGATAAAGTTGCCCACCACACAGGCCGCAAGTCCGATGAGTCCCAAGTTCTGGTTGCCGTTATACTTGCCCACCAGGAAAGGGATGAGGCCGATGATGGCGCCGGCCGCCAGCGCGCCGAATACGACTGCTCCATAATTTGTCGACATGATAATATCCTCCTGTCTTTTTTGTTCTTTGTGTTCTGGATGCGCCTATTCTACCCCTCTTGCGCCGGCGCTTCTGCAACTCTTTTCCGCGCCCCGTCAACGGCAAAGCAGCAGCTTCTGGGCGTTGCCGAAGGCAACCGCATCCGCGTAGGCCCGGCCGCAGGTAGCGTAGACATAGTCCAGCCCGGTGCGCACATCAGGGGGCCGGTGGTCCATACGATGGGCGTCGGAGCCCAAAAAGGTCACCAGTCCCTCGTGCAGCAGTCCCCTGGCCGCTCCTGTAATGCCCTCGTTGGACTCGCCCTCCAAAGAATAGGCGTTGATCTGCATCAGGCAGCCGCGCTCGGTCAGCTCCCGCACCGTATGTCCGTCAAAAAGCGCCGGGTAACGCTCCACATGCGCCACCACCGGTATCCACCCCTCCTCCAAAAGCCGCCCGGTCATCCGGACCGCGTCGGCGGGCAAAACGCCGGTCTGAAACTCTGTGAGCACATACCGGGCGCCGTTCAGGGTAGGCAGGATGCCCTGCCGCAGCGCCGTGAGGGTGGATTCCATCCCGTCGGGCAGGCAGCGCACCTCACAGCCCAGATAGAGGCCCATATCCAGAGGCGTCGCGTCCAGCCACGACCGCAGCGCCTGAAACTGTTCCTGTACCCGTGCGTGGCCATAGAAAAAGGCGGAGCTGTGGGGGGTGGCAAAAATGGCGCGTACTCCCTGCATATGCGCCATGACCAGCATGGTCTCCGCCATGGAGCGGTCATAGGCCCCGTCATCCACACCCGGGATCAGGTGCATATGGATGTCGATCATCCGCCGCTGCGCCATATTTCTTCCTTTTTTGTCCATAAAGCTCCCTCCTTTTTATTCGTCCATGCCGTTCCAGTAGTGTCCCATGCTGGAAAAGCGCTGATATTCCACCATAGCGCCGAACAGCGCCAAAGAGACCGGCGGCTGTGCCGCCGCCAGATCCACCGCCGCCTGAAGGCGGGCGATCTGCGCCGGTCCGTACCGTCCCGGCTTGAAGTAAGCCACCGTGACATGGGGCGTCAGGGGATAATGGAGCTCCACCACCCGCTGAAAACGCTGATAATACTCCATCAGGCGGGCACAGCTCTCCTCGTCCGCCGGCGCAAAGCCCAGGACCATGCTGGTGTTCACCATATTGAACAAAACGGTGGATACCAGCCGCAGCGGCGCGTCCTGACCGCGGAGCTCCGCCACGCACGCCAGGGCGGAGGGCTGTACCAGCCGGACCTGCTCCTCCAGCTGCGGGGAGGGCGGACCGCTCACCAGGTCGTGCAGGGTAATATGAAAGGTCTCCTGGTCCAGTGGCTGGGCCAGCAGATCGCCGCAGCCCTCATAAAGGGCGTCCTGGAGGGATCGGATGCTCCGCCGCGCCTCCGCCGGCAGCGGATAGACCACCGTACTCCCGCCAAAGGGCAGCAGATGCCCTTCCCCATCCACCTTGCGGGTCAGGTTGGGATGGGTCTCCAGCGTGCCGCCGGCCGGCAGGCTGGTGTGGATGAAGCTCTCGGTCCGTGCCCGAAAGTCCTCCAACGTCTCCCAAAATTCCTTCACGTTTGCCGCCGTCCTTTCCTGTGGTTTTATCCATAATACCACACTATGGTCATGCCTTGCGCATCCTTTCTCCTCCGCGGAAAAAGCGGGCGCTCCCTCTTTTTCATATGACTTTGTCTCAGCACCAGCCTCATCTGTCTTTCACACAGAAACGGACAAGGTAAAACAGATCTTTTTGTTTTCTAAACGTATTGTATTGTATGTCAAAAATTATTGCTTGTAATTTTTATTTTTTCAATATATTTACCAATAAAAATCAGCCCGTTTTTTCTCTTTTTGGGGAACATCCTTGAGCTTCTCCCTTTGATCCAACAAAATTTTTTCTCTATTTTTCGGAATTTTATGTATTTTTCTGTTAATTTGCAGGGGATAACTTCAAATATTTTTTTATAAAATATACAAAAATAGCCGCTTTTTTTCGTGCAGTATGGATACTTGTTTCTTTTCTCCCGCCGTGTTTTAATAATGTCAGTAAATATAACATATTTTTAAGTTTCTTTGTTTTTAAGGGGCGGACAGTCCGTCCCTGAAAATAAAAATACGGAGGGAATATGTAATATGAAAAACCATGCCCTGCCCAAGCGATTACTGGCGGCGACGCTGAGTGTCAGCCTGTTGAGCGGTTGCTTCATCACCACCGCGCTGGCTGACGACGGCTCCAGCCAAACGGTGACCGATCTTCCGGCGCCCGCGGACCCCAACGGCTCCAAATTCGCCGGGGAAGAGTGGTACGACCAGCGCGGCGTTTTCCAGGTCAACCGGGAAGATGCCCACACCAGCTTCTCCTCCTTCGCCACGGTGGAGGACGCCCGGGTACGGGATGACGAGAATATTGTCAATCAGCAGAGCTTGAATGGTACATGGAAGTTCTTCCATGTGGACACTCCCCACGAGCGCAACGACGAATTCTATAAAGCCAATTACAACGTCAGCGGCTGGGACGACATCCAGGTTCCCTCCAACTGGCAGACCGAAGGCTACGATTACCCCAAGTACACCGACACCCGCCTGCCCTGGGAGGGCGTGGAGACTCCGCCCATCGGCGTCTCTCCCACCGTCTACAACCCCGTGGGCCACTACCGCCGCACCTTCACCACCCCCGCGGACTGGGACGGCAAGGAGATCTTCGTCTCTTTCCAGGGCGTGGAGTCTGCCTATTATCTGTGGGTCAACGGCGAGTATGTGGGTTACAGCGAGGACAGCTATACCGCCTCTGAGTTCGACATCACCAAGTACCTCAAGCCCGCCGGTGAAGAAAACTCCATCTCCCTCCAGGTCTACCGCTGGTCGGACGGCAGCTATCTGGAAGATCAGGATATGATCCGCCTGAGCGGCATCTTCCGCGACGTGTTCCTCTACGCCAAGGACGCCGACGCCGCCATCTTTGACTTCAACTATACCACCGATCTGGACGAGACCTACACCGACGCCGACCTGTTTGTGGAGACCACCCTCCGCAGCTACGGCGAAACCGCCCCCACCGGCTACACCGTGGACGCCATCCTGTTTGACGCCGACGGCAAGGAAGTGGTCAGCGAGACCCTGCCCGTCACCTTCACCGACGGCGAGGCCCACGTAACCCACACCTTCCAGGTGACCAATCCCGCCAAGTGGTCCGCCGAGCACCCCAACCTCTATCAGCTGGTGTTCGCCCTGAAGGACGAGACCGGCGCCGTGGTGGAGACCGCCGGCTGCAACGCGGGCTTCCGTGAGATCGAGATCATCAACAAGGGCACCAACCAGGCTCAGTTTACCGTCAACGGCCAGCCCATCGTACTCAAGGGCGTCAACCGCCACGAGACCGAGCCGGAGCACGGCCGCAGCATCTCCGAAGAGAGCATGATCGAAGACATCAAGCTCATGAAGCAGTACAACATTAACGCCGTGCGCAACTCCCACTACCCCAACCAGGCCCGCTGGTATGAGCTGTGCGACGAGTACGGCCTGTACATGATCGACGAGGCCAACATCGAGTCCCACGGCCTCAATGACTACATCCCCCAGAGCGACGAGCTGTGGATCGAGGCCTGTAAGGACCGCATGACCTCCACCATCGAGCGCAGCAAGACCCATCCCTGCATTCTGATGTGGTCTCTGGGCAACGAGTCCTACAACGGCGACACCTGGGCCGAGCTGGGCAAGCTCTGCAAGGAGCTGGACAGCACCCGCCTGGTCCACTACGAAGGCCACCGCGACATTCCCGAGGTGGACGTGTGGTCCCGCATGTACCGCCGCATCACCAGCCTGGGCATCGACGACAAGACCAAGAACCCCATCGAGTGGTACGGCGTGTACGGCGAAAAGCCCGCCATGCAGTGTGAGTACGCCCACGCCATGGGCAACGGCGTCGGCAACCTCCAGGATTACTGGGACGTGTACGACCGCTACGACAACTGGCAGGGCGCCTTCATCTGGGACTGGGTGGACCAGACCATCCAGCAGGAAGTGCCCGACGACTACCTCCTGGACAACGAGGGGAAGGACATCACCGTCACCCTGGAGGGCGAGCTGAAGAGCGGCGGCCACTCCGGCAAGGCCATGGACGGATATGCCATCTGCTACAATGACCCCGCCCTGGTCTTCAGCGGCAGCCAGCCCTTCACCCTGGAAGCCTGGGTCAAGCCCGACGACACCGTCCAGACCAGCCCCATCATCATGAAGGGCAACGACTCCTGGATGTGCACCGAGTCCTACGGCCTCAAGCGCCAGCTCATGTATGACGACGCCACCCGGGAAGTGGTCTCCGACAAGCTGGAGTTCTACATTTACAACACCCAGTGGGACGACGACAACGGCGTCTACGCCAAGGTGGTCGCCTCTGTGGACACCCCCGCCGACTGGGCCAACAACTGGCACCATGTGGCCGGCACCTTTGACGGCAGCACTCTGCGTCTTTTCCTGGACGGCCAGGAAGTCGCCACCGCCACCGACAGCCATGGCGTGGCCTTTGGCGGCAACGCCGTGGGCATCGGCGCCGACGTGGCCTTCGACGCCCAGAATCCCAACGTCCCCAACACCTTCTCCGGTCTCATCGACGAGGTGCGCATCTATAACCGCGCCCTCACCGCCGACGAGCTCAACGACACCAAGCGCACCCCCGACGAGAACACCGTGGTCTGGCTGGACTTTGACTCTGCCACCAAGCTGAGCTACGATCAGGACACCTACTTCAGCTTCGGCAGCGACTGGGCTCCCCTGCCCGAGGGCGCGCCCAACAACAAGAACTTCTGCGCCAACGGTCTGGTCTCCGCTGACCGCACCGTCCAGCCCGAGCTGGTGGAGGTTAAGAAAGTCTACCAGAATGTGAAGATCACCGCTCCCGACGTACGCAACGGCAAGCTGACCCTGGAGAACAAGTATTTCTTCACCAACCTCAACGAGTTCAACGCCACCTGGACCCTGGTGGAGGACGGCAGCCCCATCCAGAGCGGCAGCTTCACCGCCGACCAGCTGAACGTGGCGCCTCAGACCACCAAGACCGTTCAGATCCCCATGCAGGCCGTGACCACCAAGCCCGGCGCCGAGTACTTCCTCAACATCAGCTTTACCCTGAAGGCCGACACCTCCTGGGCCAAGGCCGGCCACGAGGTGGCCATGGAGCAGTTCCAGGTGCCCTTTGAGACCGCCGCCCCCGCTCAGGCCGACCTGTCCAAGGAAGCCCCCCTCACCGTGGCGGACACCGACACCCTCACCACCGTCACCGGCGGCGACTTCGTGCTCACCTTCAACAAGCAGACCGGCACCATCGACTCCTTCCAGTATCAGGGCACCGACCTCATCACGAGCGGCCCCATCCCCAACTTCTGGCGTGCGCCCACCGACAGCGACTGGGGCTACTACTCCGCCAACACCCTGAGCACCTGGCGCTATGCCGGCGCCCAGCGCAGCGTGGTCAACGTGACCGTGGATGAGGTGGACGCCAACACCGTCACCTTTACCGTCACCTCCACCCTGCCCACCCAGAGCACCTCTGACTATAAGCAGGTCTACACCGTTTTCAGCACCGGCGATGTCCGCGTCACCTCCACTCTCACCCCCGGCGAGGACCTGCCCATGATCCCCGAGGTGGGCAACATGCTCACCATTCCCGAGGAGTTTGACAACGTCACCTGGTACGGCAAGGGCCCCGACGAAAACTACATCGACCGCCAGACCGGCTATCAGGTGGGCGTCTATCAGAAGAACGTGGACGACTTCTTCGTGGACTACATCAAGCCTCAGGAGACCGGCAACCGCACCGACGTCCGCTGGGTGAGCCTCACCAATGACGACGGCGTGGGCCTGCTGGCCAAGGCCGAGGGCGGCACCATGGAGTTCAACGCCCTGCGCTACACCCCCGAGCAGCTGAGCAACACCCTCCACTCCTACATGCTCCCCGAGGGTCAGGACATCACCCTGCGTCTCAACCAGGTCCAGATGGGTCTGGGCGGTGACAACTCCTGGGGCGCCATGCCGCTGACCAAGTATCAGATCCCCGCCAATCAGACCTACGAGTACACCTACACCCTCAAGCCCATCAGCACCAAGGACCCCGACGAGATGATGGCCGACTACCGCACCGTTCTGCCCGGCGCCAAGGAGGCTCCCTCCTTCGACGACGTGGCTCTCAACCACTGGGCCAATGATGCCATCTCCTATGTGGCGGAAAAGGGCCTCTTTACCGGCACCTCCGACACCACCTTTGCTCCCTCCGCCACCTCCACCCGCGCCATGCTGATGACCGTGCTGGCCCGTATGAACGGCGCCGACACCACCGGCAGCGACCCCTGGTACGCCAAGGGCATGGAGTGGGCCAAGACCAACGGCGTGTCTGACGGCACCAATCCCGAGGGCGTCATTACCCGTGAGCAGCTGGCCGTCATGCTCTACCGTGACGCCGGCAGCCCCGAGGTGGAGGATCTGAAGCTGATCTTCACCGATGCGGACAAGGTCTCCTCCTGGGCCGACGACGCTGTGACCTGGGCGGTGGTCAACGGTATCCTCGCCGGCAAGGGCGACAACACCCTGGATCCCCAGGGCTCCGCTTCCCGGGCCGAAGTGGCTCAGATGTTGTACAACTACAGCTTCGTTCGCTGACATAACAACCGCTGTTGCTGCTGAACAGCGGGAGCCTGCGGGCTTTCCGAAAAAGCAGGCGAGGACCAGGGGATATCCCCTGGTCCTCGCGTTTTTATCAATGATTTGTATAAAAAATAACCACACCGAAGGGTGTGGTTATTTTGGTAATGGAGGCGGGGGGAGTCGAACCCCCGTCCGAAAACGCTTTAACAAGAACTTCTCCGGGCGCAGACGGTTATTTACATTCCCTCACCCAGGCGTGAGCCGTCACACTCAAAGGCTTGGTAGCTTCATGATTCATGGTACGCGCAAAGCTTTGCGTACGCACGTGCACCACTCAACGACGCCCCATCCCGGACCGTGGTCCTTCCGGGCGGGACGGCCGCTCATTAAGCAGCGGCGAGAACGACGTTATCGTTGTTCTTTCATTTATAAGTTGCCCATTTTAAGGATGTTAGGCGCATCCGCCCGCTATTCCGGCCTCCACGTCCCCGTCGAAACCAGTACGCCCCCTCGTCGTCGCAAAGTCCGCTCTGTTCAGGACACCCTTATGGGTATCCTTCACGCCGCTCCCTTGCTCCTCCTCTTCCCATCAGACCCACTCCGTTGGGCTCTGATGGGATTTTTACGGGGATTCTGCCGCAAAGTCCGCTCTGCTGCAAATTTTACAGGGGTTTTATCGCACCCTCCGGCGGAGGGAAGCCGCTCCGCCGGAGGACTGCAAACAACGCTTTTTACACCTTCTTGGGGGCGGGATAGTCCACCCCGAAGGTCTCCACCGTCACGGATTTCATCCGCTGGTCGGTCTTGGGCTTGTCGTTCCAGTCGGTCTGGGTATTGACGATGGCGTCGGCCACCTCCATGCCCTCGATGACCTTGCCGAAGGCGGCATACTGGCCGTCCAGATGGGGGGCCTTCTCCACCATGATGAAGAACTGGCTGCCCGCCGAGTTGGGGTGCATGGCACGGGCCATGGACAGCACGCCGCGGGTGTGCTTGAGGGTGTTGGTCTTTACGCCGTTATTGGCAAACTCGCCCTTGATGGTATAGCCGGGGCCGCCCATACCGGTCCCGTCGGGACAGCCGCCCTGGATCATAAAGCCGGGGATCACCCGATGGAAGATCAGTCCGTTGTAAAAACCGGACTGGACCAGGCTGATGAAGTTGTTGACGGTATTGGGTGCGATCTCGGGATAGAGCTCGGCCACCATCTTGCCGCCGTTCTCCATCTCGAAGGTAACAATGGGATTCTGAGCCATTGGAGATCCTTCCTTTCCAGTCTCATATCGTTCACATACCGGACCGGCGGGATTTCATGGTCCGGTCCATCTCCCGTTTGGCGTCCCGGGCCGCCGCCGCGTCCCGCTTGTCATAGAGCTTCTTGCCCTTGGCAAGGCCCACCTCCATCTTGACCCTGGCGTCCTTAAAGTAGAGGGACAAGGGAATCAGGGAGTAGCCGTCCTGCTTGACCTTGGCGAAGAGCCGTAAAATCTCCCGCTTGTGCATGAGCAACTGACGGGGCCGCAGGGGGTCCTTATTAAAGATATTGCCCTTTTCGTAGGGGCTGATATGCATCCCGATGACCTGCATCTGCCCGTCCTTAATGAGGCAGAAGGAGTCTTTCAGATTCACATGGCCCAGACGGATGGACTTTACCTCGGTACCGGCCAGAGAGATGCCCGCCTCGTACCGGTCCTCGATAAAGTAATCATGAAAGGCCTTGCTGTTTTTGGCAATGAGCTTGGTCCCTTTCCGTTCCAAGGCGACACCTCCCTTCCACTGGTCTAATCAGTGTACCCCATTCCGCGCCGTCTGTCAAGGGAATTTCTGACTTTTTCAGCCTTCAAGGCTCCCCATTGCCGGCGCTCACCGGGGAAAATAGGCCAAAAGGCGGGAAAACGCGCCCTGAGGGAAGATCACCGCCCCGTGAGTCTCGGACAGGGGCGGTGCCGTCCGCCGGGGCTGGCCGAACTCGGAGAGGATGTGGACCCATCGTTGCTCCTCCGCCGGCAGCGACAGCCACCACCGCTCCTCCAGCCAAAAGAGGGCCGCGCCCTCCGGCGGCGCGGCCGCCGACCGGGCGGCGGCCAGCAGCTCCTCCAGCCGTGTGAAGGAAAACCACCGTCTCTCCCCCGCCAGCCGGCGGACGAAAAGCAGCGTCCCACACGCCGAGACAAAGAGCTCCAGCTCCAGCGGACCCTCCGATGCAATCCCCGTCCGGGCCAGCGCCCAGCGGGCCAGCGGCAGGAGCCGCGCCTCCCGGTCGGGCCCTTCCAGCTCCCGCGCCCTCCATTCTCCGGGGGTGATGTACAAGACCACGCTGGATGGTCCTATGGGCTGAATCGTCATATCGGTTCCTCCTTATCAAAGTGCCCTTTTCTCCATTATAACGGAAGGACGCGGCCATAGATAGCTGTAATGATTGGCGCTATGGGAAAGATACGGGTGGCGGCGGACGGCGCTTTGTGGTAAACTATCTGTATCCGGGTCTCAAAATGCCGGCCGCTTTGGCCAGAAAAGGAAGGTATCACTATGGAACTCGTGGAAAAAACCGTATCCTCCCAGGTGGAATTTACCGGATCGATCATTACCGTCCGTCAGGATCGGGCCGAGCTGCCCAACGGCCGGGTGGTGGGCCGGGAAGTGGTGGAGCATCCCGGCGGCGTCACCGTTCTGGCCCTTTTTGACGACAATACCGTACCCGTGGTCCGTCAGTTCCGCTACCCGTTCCAAAAGATCGTCACCGAGCTGCCCGCGGGCAAGCTGGAAAAGGGCGAGGACCCCCTGGTCTGCGCACAGCGGGAGCTGAGCGAAGAGGTGGGCGCGGAGGCCGACCAGCTCCTCTATCTGGGCAAATTCTACACCTCCCCCGGCTACTCCACCGAGGTGCTCCATATGTACCTGGCCCGCGGCCTGCGCCAGGGCGCCGTCCACCCCGACGAGGACGAATTTCTGGAAAATGATCGTCTCTCCTTCTCCGAACTGTTCCAGCAGGTCATGAGCGGTGAAATCGAGGACGGCAAGACCATTGCCGCCGTGCTGAAAACCAAGCTGCTGCTGGGCCTGTAACCGTAAATTCCCCATCAAACGACAGGAGGCTAATAACATGGGCAAATGTGTCCTGATCGTGGAAGACGAAAAAAACATTGTGGATATCCTCCGCTTCAACCTGGAGCGGGAGGGCTACCAAACCCTGGAGGCCTACGACGGCAGCACCGGCCTTCAGCTGGCCCGGGCCAAAAATCCGGACCTCATCCTGCTGGATCTCATGCTGCCCCGGATGAACGGCTTTGACGTGTGCCGGGCGCTGCGGGAGGGCGGCTGCTCCATCCCGGTCATCATGCTCACCGCCCGGGAGGAGGAGACCGATAAGGTCCTGGGCCTGGAGCTGGGAGCTGACGATTACATCACCAAGCCCTTTTCCATGCGGGAGCTGCTGGCCCGGGTCAAGGCCAACATCCGCCGGACCGAGATGCTTACCGTTCGCTCCGCCGCGCCCGCCGCCGGACCGCAGCTCATCCGCCGGGGCCGTATCGTCATCGACACCGACGCCATGACCGCCTGCAAGGACGACCGCCCCCTGGATCTGACCCAGCGGGAGTACGAGCTCCTGAAATACCTGGCCAGCCAGCCGGGCAAGGTGTTCTCCCGGGAAGCGCTCATGGAGCATGTATGGAACTACGAGGGCTATGTGGGCGACGTGCGGGCGGTGGATGTGGCGGTCCGCCGCCTCCGTGAAAAGGTGGAGGACGACCCGGCTCAGCCCCAGTTCATCATCACCCGCCGGGGGCTGGGCTACCTGTTCAGCGAAGAGTAATCCATTGGGAGAGGAGAGGCGCCCATGTTCCGCAGCCTGCATATGAAATTGGTGCTCATCATGACCCTGCTCATCGTCTCGCTGATGACAGTGGTGGGCGCCTTCCTCATCAACTCGGTGGTCGGCTTTTACCTCCATGACTTTTACGACAAGATGTGGGAGACCTTCAGCCAGGATACCGCCTTTGTCAACGACCTGCGCTCCGCCACCGAAAATGAGACCAACGGCGCCGAGCGTCTGGCCGATATCCTGGACTCCTACACCGGCACCCTGGGCGTGGACGGCCGCAACCGCAATTACTATGTGCTGGACGGCCACACCGCCCAGATCCTGGCCTCCTCCGACCCCCAGAGTGGCCAGGTTCTCACCATTACCGAAAATCTTTCCGCCGCCCTCAACGGCGAGGACGGCTACCACAGCAACGTATCCGCCTCCTATATGGACGTGGCCTTTCCCATCCAGCGGGGCGGACAGGACTATATCATCTACATTTACGACACCCGCCAGACCGTCTCCGACCTGAACAGCGCCCTGATCTCCCTCATCATCCGCGCCCTCTTTTTCGGGCTGGTCATCTCGGTGCTCCTCTCCTTCCTCCTCTCCAAGACCATGATTACCCCCATCGAACGCCTCACCGAAGGGGCCGAACGGGTGGCCGAGGGGGATTTTTCCCACAAAATCACCGTGGCCTCCCGGGACGAGATCGGCGTGCTTACCGGCACCTTCAACGCCATGGCCCGCCAGCTCCAGGAGACCCTGGAGGAGGTGGAAAACGAGCGCAACAAGCTGGGCACCCTCTTCCTCCACATGACCGACGGCGTGGTGGCCTTCTCCCGGGACGGCGGCGTCATCCACGCCAACCCCGCCGCCGAGGAGATGCTGGGCCGCTCCATCCCGGTGGGAGGGACGGTGGACTACGACGCCCTTTTCCGGGATATCGTGCCGCTGGACCAGGTGCTGGACGTGGCCGACGAGGGCTATCTGGAGGGCGTGCTGGCCCGGGACGACCGCATCCTGGAGCTGCTGCTGGCCCCCTATGACCGGGAGCGTCAGGGGGGCGTGCTGGTGGTCATCCACGACGTGACCGAGCAGCACAAAACCGAGGAAATGCGCCGGGAATTTGTGGCCAACGTGTCCCATGAGCTGCGCACCCCCCTGACCAACATTCGCTCCTACGCCGAGACCCTGGTGGACAATGCCGGCGATCTGCCTCCGGAGATGGAAAAGCGCTTTCTGGGCGTGATTCTCAACGAGAGCGACCGCATGACCCATATCGTACAGGACCTCCTCACCCTCTCCCGCTTTGACTCGGGACACAGCGAGCTGAAGCTGGCACCCTTCTCCTTCTCCGAGGCGGTGCGGGACGTGTACAACGCCAACCTGATGGAGGCCCAGCGCCATAACCACACTGTCCGCCTCCAGACCGAGCCGGACATCCCCCAGATCGTGGGCGACCGGGAGCGGATCGTGCAGGTGATGATGAACGTGGTGTCCAACGCCATCAAATATACCCCCGACGGCGGCAAAATCCACATCAGCGCCGGACGTATGGGCGACCGGGTGTGGATGGAGGTGGCGGACAACGGCATCGGCATCCCCGCCGCCGACCGGCCCCGCATTTTTGAACGCTTTTACCGGGTGGACAAGGCCCGCTCCCGGGAGTCGGGGGGCACCGGTCTGGGACTCTCCATCGCCAAGGAGATCGTGGACCGGCATCACGGCCTCATCTCCCTGGTGGACCGGCCGGGCCCCGGTCTCACCGTCCGCATCGAGCTTTTGGTGGAGGGCCCCAGCCATGAGACACATTAACCCTTCCTTTGGTCCGCCCTCCCTCACCGGGCGTCAGCGGGCCGTGGAGCTGGTCAAGGACCTGCTCATCGTGATGCTGGCCTGCTCCGCCGTCTATCTGGCGGCCCGCACCCAGCTGCACACCGGTCTGGTGCCCTGGGTGGAGACCCTGCTGGGCGGCGAGCACAGCCAGCAGACGGGCCGTCTGGACCTGACGCGGATCAGCGATGTGGTACAGCCCGCCCAGGCGGCCGTCTGTCTGGGGGTCAACCGGAACGGCGAGGTCTCCCGCTATGGCGTGCAGTACAGCGACTCCCTCACCCAGCGCCTCACCTCCACCACCGCCGGACTGGTGGGGGAAGGGCTGGCCTCCGCCCGCACCTGCACCCTTCTCTCCGACGAGGACTGGCAGCAGGCCCTCCGCGCCCCCGGCATTTATCTGGATTACCAGGGCGCCGTCCCCCTGACCGCCCTTTGCCAGTGGCTCAACGACGGGGTGACCAACGCCGCGCTCTCCAATATCTGCGCCGCCCAGCTGGTGCTGGCCGACCTGGGCGGAGAGACCGCCGTCCTGTGTTATAAGAATGAAATAGACGGCCTGTACTATGCCTGGAGCACCACCGTCTCCTGTGACGGCTATTTTGCCTCCACCCTGGAGCCCTATACCGACAACGGCGCCCGCTTTGCCTTTGAGCTGGACGCTGAGAGCTACGGCGCCGTCAGCGGCGACCTCATGGTGCTGGGCGCCAGCACCCAGCCGGCCCTTTATCAGACCGTCACCCATCTGGATCTGACCAACGACAGCAGCCGGGACGACTTGCAGCAGGCCCTGCTCTTCCGCACCCAGGATTACATGGTCCCCGGGATGTGGGTCTGCCGGGAAGACGACACCCTGCGCATCTCCGCCGACGGAGTGGTCACCTATGAGGGGGAGTCCTCCAGCCGCTATCCGGTGGGCGTCCTGGCCAACGGCTCCATGGACGTGGCCGACCTTCTGGAGACCACCCACCGCCTGGCCAACGACGCTCTAACCGTCTGGTGCGGCAGTACGCCCACCGCTCAGCTGGCCCTCACCGAGGCCCTCCCTCTGGAGGACGGCAGCTGGGTGGTCCGTTACCACTACCGGCTCAACGGCATCTCCCTGGCCTTTTCCGACGGGGAGGACGCCGCCTTTTTCCTGGTGAAGGACGGGGCCGTCACCTCCTTTTTCCTGCGCCTGCGCTGCTATGAGGATACCGGCCAGCGCTCCCCCATTCTGCGGGAACGTCAGGCCGCCGCCGCTTTGGAGGCCTTGTCCGGCGGGCAGACGCTGGAACTGATGCTCTGCTATGAGGACACCGGCGGCGATACCGTCCAGGCCGCCTGGGTGGCCCGGTGAGGGAGGATACCCATGGAATGGTCGAAAATCAAAAACATCATCCTCCTCATCCTGCTGGGACTCAACCTCATTCTCCTCATCATCGTGGGGGATCAGCAGTACCAGAGCGACCAGGTGGCGCGCAACACCCGCTTTCAGGTCCTCCAGACCCTGAGCGAAAACGGCGTGTCGGTGTCGGAGGAGATTCTGCCGGAAAATACCGCCCTTCCCGTCCTTCAGGTGGAGGGAGACGCCACCCTCACCCTCAACGCCCAGGCCCTGCTGGGACCCTGCACCCAAAATGAGAGCAGCGACGCCCGGGTGGTCTACACCAGCGCCCGGGGCACCGCCGAGCTCTATTCCAGCGGACGCTTCCTCCTCCAGGCCAACGCCGGCGTATACACCGCCCAAAGCGGCCAGGAGGCCCAGGCCGGTCAGGAGGCTCTGGCGCTGATGGGTCTTACGGTGCGCATTCTGGAGCAAAGCGAGGAAAACGGCCTGGTCAGCGTCACCTACTGCCAGCTTTGGGAAGGAGTTCCCATCTTCGACGCCCTGTGCGCGGCGGTCTTTGAGGACGGGGAGCTGCTCTCCCTCTCCGGTCAGCGGGTCAGCGGCACCGCCTCCACCCTGGAGGTGTGGGAGCTGACCGACGTACCCACCACCCTCATCCGGTTTTTGAACTGGAAAAACCAAGAGCGTCTGGTGTTCAGCTCCATCACCGCCATGGAGGCGGGCTATCAATCCTCCAGCGGACGCACCGCCCTGCTCACGCCGGTGTGGTGTATCACCACCGAGACCGGCCGCTACACGGTGGATCCCAACGGCAATGTGGAGGCCCTCTCTCTCGGCGTATGAACGACAGCGCCCGGGACAGACCAGCTGGTCCGTCCCGGGCGTTCTTTTTTATACCTGTTTATCCGTGCGGAAAGTCACAGCAGGGGCAAAAGCCGTACATCGGCGGCCGTCCCGTAATGCGGGCCCACATCCGCTCGCCGTAGGCGTAGTGCCACCACTCGGGGCTGTAATTGCGCAGCCCCGCCCAGGCCATGAGATGGTAAAGGATGCGGCGGTTTTGCCGGACAGCCTCATCCGCGCCCGGCCGCTCAAACCAGTCGGTATGGGCCCGGCTGGTAAAATCGTCAAAGCCGGTGCCCATGTCCAGGGGCGCTCCGTCCCGGCAGAGGGTCAAATCCACCGCTCCTCCGGTGGTATGGGGGGCGGGACGCCGGGGCCGCTTGACGGGTAAGGCCACAAAATCGTCCATGGCCGCCGCCAGCGCCTGGGGCGTGAGGTCCGGCTGCCGCTCCAGCAGCTGCCGGGCGAACCGGTCATAAATTTCCTTTTGCAGGGCCAGGGGACGCAGCCCGTCAAAGATCAGAAGGCTGTACCCTTGGGGCAGCGCCTCCGCCGCCCGGACCAGACGGCTCCAAAGGCCCTGGCGCAGGTAGCACCGGTCCCACGCCTGCCGGTAGCCCTGGCGGCGGTAGGAGGCGTCAAACCGGATGCGCGGGTGGCGTTCCGTCACGTCCAGCAGGGGCTCGCCGCACTCCTCCGGCGGCAATACGCCGCTGTAATCCTCTTCCTCCGCCGGTGGAATGGGGTTATGGGCCCACTGTGACAATTCCATATCCGCGCCTCCCGTCCTGCCGCTTTTGCTGTTTTATCATAGCACGGCGGGACGGGAGAGGCAAGCGCTTTAGTCCATCCCCTGGAGGGCGTCGTATCCCTCCTCGCCGGTGCGGATCTTGATGACGTTTTCCACATCATAAAGAAAGATCTTGCCGTCGCCGATGCTGCCGGTATAGAGGCTCTGCTTGGCCGCCGCGATCACCGACGCCACCGGCACCTTGGCCACCACGATCTCCACCCGGATCTTGGGCAGCAGGTTGAGGGACATTTCAACGCCGCGGTAATACTCGGTCTTGCCCTTCTGGATGCCGCAGCCCAGCACCTGGGTTACCGTCATACCGGTGACGCCGATGTCGTTCATGGCCTTTTTGAGGGCCTCAAACCGGGACTGGCTGCACAGGATGCTGACCTTGGTCAGCTTGACGTCGGACGCGGGCTGCTTCTCCGACAGGACCTGCACCGGCACCGCCTGGTCCATGGGGACCCGTCCGGCGCTCCCGCCGGCCCCGTCCTGGGGATAGGCGTTGTCCGCCGCCACGGCGGTGACGCTGGTGGACTGGGTGAAGTCGGCATAGGCGGTGGGCAGGCCGTGCTCGTGGAGGTCCAGGCCGTCGATCTCCTCCTGGGCGGAAGCCCGCAGCCCGATGGTGTGCTTGATGACCTGGAAGATCACCGTCATGGTGACCAGCACCCAGGCCAGCACCGCCGCCACGCCCAGCAGCTGGACGCCGAACATCCGGACGCCGCCGCCGTAAAAGAGGCCGTTGTCCACGTCCAGCAGACCGGTGAGAAGGGTACCCATGGCGCCGCAGACGCCGTGGACCGAGATTGCGCCCACCGGGTCGTCGATCTTGGCCACCTTGTCGAAAAATTCCACCGCCAGGGGAAGCACCAGACCGGCACAGGCGCCGATGACCGCCGAACCCAGAATGGACACCCGGTCGCAGCCGGCGGTGACAGCCACCAGACCGCCCAGGGCGGCGTTGAAGGTCATGGACACGTCGGGCTTTTTATAGCGCACCCAGGTAAAGAGCATGGTCACCACGCAGGCCACCGCGGCGGACATGTTGGTGGTGACGAAGATGGAGCTGGCCAAGGCGATGGTGTCGTCGCCGGTCATGGAGACGGTGGAGCAGCCGTTGAAGCCAAACCAGCAAAACCACAGAATAAACACGCCCAGAGCCGCGATGGAGAGGTTGTGGCCCAGAATGGCCCGGGGCTTGCCATCCTTATCATACTTGCCGATCCGGGGCCCCAGTATCTTGGCCCCCACCAGCGCCGCCGTACCGCCCACCATGTGGACCGCGGTGGAACCGGCGAAATCATGAAAGCCCAGCTGGGACAGCCAGCCGCCGCCCCAGATCCAGTGTCCGGAAATGGGATACACCAAGGCGGAGATCAACAGGGAATAGAGACAGTAGGCGGAGAATTTGGTCCGCTCCGCCATGGCCCCCGAGACGATGGTGGCCGCCGTGGCGCAGAAGACCGTCTGGAAAATGAAAAACGCCATAAAAGGCACGCCCTCCGGCAGTACGGTGGAATAGTCGCCCCGGACAAAGGGGTCCAGGCCACCCACCAGGGCCCCGCTCCCGGCGAACATAAGCCCAAAGCCCAGCAGCCAGAAAATGGGGGTGCCGATGCAGAAGTCCATCAGGTTTTTCATCAGGATGTTGCCGGTGTTTTTGGCCCGGGTAAAGCCTGCCTCACACATGGCAAAGCCCGCCTGCATCAAAAACACCATGGCCGCGCCCAGCAGCACCCAGATCGTGTTGACAGCAGAATACATATCGCTCCCTCCTAAAACGTCAAAGGCGCCCGACCCACCTTTCGTGGATCGAGCGCCTTTGCTTGATGGAGGCAGTATAATCCCTTTTTTGCAGCGCGTCAAGCGCTAATTTTCATTTTAAATGCTTTGTAGAAATTATAACTGATTTTAACCCCTATTTTTGAAGGAAAGATAAATTTATCCTGCATCATGGTCCAGCAGCACCGGCACAGGCCGGTCCAGCTCCAGCCGGTGGGGCCACACCCGGCAGCCATAGGCCAGCACCTCCACGCCGGCGTCCCGGGCCCTGCGCAGGGCGTCCCCAAAGGCCGGATGGGTGTGGTCGTTGGGAGCAAAGGCGGTCATCCCGGCCATTTGGAGCACAAAGCACACCGCCGCCTCATAGCCCGCCTGCCGGCAGACCGTCAGCTCCTCCAGGTGCTTGACCCCCCGCTCGGTGGGCGCGTCTGGGAAGAGGGCCAGGCCGTCCGTCTCCAAGGTCACGCCCTTGACCTCCACAAAGCCCTTTTTTCCGCCGCCTTCCCAATAAAAATCAAAGCGGGATTTGCCCCAGGTGGTCTCGGGGCGCAGAAGGGTGAGCTCCGACCGGAAGGCCCCCGACTGGGCCCACTCCCGAAAGACCTGGTTAGGCGCTTGCGCGTCCATATTGATGAGCAGTTCCCCTTTTTCCACCGCCACCAGATCAAACCGGGTCTTGCGGTTGGGATTGGCGCTCTCCTCCAGATAGACCGTGACCCCGGGGATCAGCAGTTCCCGGCAGCGGCCGGTATTTTTGACGTGTACCGTCTCGGTGCGGCCTTCCATCTCCACCTGCGCGATAAAGCGGTTGGGCCGGTGCAGAAAAATTCCTTTTTTCACAGTTTGGTATTGCATTTTGACCTTCCTGTCTGTATCCTGTTAGAGAATCAACTTGATTGCGCCATTATCGAGGAGGAATTTTCTGTGCATATCCCCACCTGCGGCACCGATCAGCTGACGGTGACCCCCTTTGCCCAGGCGCTGGAGGAAGCGCTTCGGCCCAATCCGTCTTATGACGTATCCCGCTGGCTGTATGTGCCCAACGCCTATGCGGACTACCGGTATCTGCTGGGCACATGCGGACAGCGGCCCCTGATCTGTGTGGGCATCAATCCCTCCACCGCCGCGCCGGACGCGCTGGACAACACGTTAAAGTCCGTGGAGCGCATCGCCCTGGGCAACGGCTATGACAGCTTTTTGATGTTCAACGTCTACGCCCAGCGGGCCACCCGTCCGGACGACATGGAGGCCAGCTGCAACCCCGTCCTGCACGCCGAAAATCTGGCCGCCTTCCGCTATGTGCTGGAGCAGAGCCGCGGGGAAGCCCCCTCTGTCTGGGCCGCCTGGGGGGCCATTATCGAGAAGCGGGACTATTTGGCCGATTGTCTGCGGGACATGGCCCAGCTTAGCGCGGCATACGGCGCCCGCTGGTATTCTGCCGGCGCCCGTTCCAAAAAGGGACATCCCCATCACCCGCTCTACCTCCGCAAGGACAGCCCTCTGGACCCCTTCGACCTTTCCGGCTACCTACTTTCTTTCGAGAAAGAAAGTAGGCAAAGAAAGCTTCCATAAAGCGCCTGCCTTGCGTTTGGGTACATCGTAGGGGCGGCCTTCCTGGCCGCACCCTTTTCGCGTCGGAGAAACAGAAAACTCCGGACAGCAATAGCTGTCCGGAGTTTGTTCTGTGTTGGCATTACCTATTTTCCCGGTCCGTCTCCAGACAAGTATCTTCGGCGCAGGTGAGCTTAACTGCCGTGTTCGGGATGGGAACGGGTGGACC
>NZ_JACLZC010000051.1 GCF_016901735.1 Pseudoflavonifractor phocaeensis
CCCCGGCACCCGCCCCCAGGGCCAGCGTACACACCGCCGCCGTGGCCATAAAACAGGCACCGCCCTGCCGCAGCACCCTGCCCCAGTCCAGCTCCCCTCGTCTCATTCCTTGTCCTCCTCTCTTCTGTGCGTTTTGTACGGACAATCTATGCGCTTCATAGGCGGGATATGTCTTTCCTTTCCCTTGCACTTTATTTCGTCCTTCGGTATAATGGCACCAGGAACCCACCATAAATGCCTATGAACATGATAAAGAGAGGTTTTTACCATGATCCATATTCTGACCGACAGCACCAGCGATATCGGCCTGACCCGCGCCGCCCAGCTGGGGGTGGAGATTCTGCCCCTGACCGTCCTTTTCGGGGAGGAGAGCTTCCGAGACGGGGTGGACATCACCAGCGAGGAATTCTTTGACCGGCTCTCCAAGGCGGACACCCTGCCCACCACCGCCCAGATCCCCCCTGAAACCTTCGTGGACGCCTTCCAGCGCCTCACCGCCGACGGCGGACAGGTATTGGGGCTCTTTATTTCCAGCGAGATGTCCGGTACTTACCAGTCCGCCATGATCGCCCGGGGCATCGTGGGGGAGGAGAACATCGCCATCGTGGACACCCACACCGTCACCTTCGGCCTGGGTCTGCTGGTGGAGACCGCCTGCCGTCTGCGGGACCAGGGTTTCTCCCTGGCCGAGCTGGCGGCGGAGATGGAAGCCCTGGCCCCCCGCTGCCGTCTGCTGGCGGTGGTGGATACCCTGCGCTACCTGAAAATGGGGGGCCGCATCTCGGGCGTCACCGCCATGGTGGGCGGTATCCTGGGCATCACTCCCATCATCTCCATCGAAAACGGCCTGGTGGTGTCGGTGGGCAAGAGCCGGGGCCGCAAGGCGGGCTTCCAGTTCATCCGCAAGTGGCTGGAGGAAAAAGAGGCCATCGACACCTCCCTCCCCGTGGCCTTCGGCCATACCAACATGCCCTCCGCCATGGAGGAGTGCATGGCCTTCTTCCAAAAGGAGACCGCCGGCGCGCAGCTGTGCCCCAGCAGCATCGGCGCGGTGGTGGGCACCCATGTGGGCCCCGGCGCGGCCGGCCTGGCCTACTTTGTAAAGACATGAAGCGGAGCAAGACCGAGCTTTTAGACCGGCTGGCCCGGGACGGGGAGAGCCGGCTGCTGCTGGCCCGGACGCTGGACAAGCTGGACGAGGCGCAAAAGCGGAACATCCCCGCCCACACCCACTTTTTGTCCCCCTCGGAACGTGCGGATGTGGAAAATCTGATCGCCGCGGCGGGACATCCCTCCCACCTCTTTTACGGGGGCTTCCCCGAAGCGGAGCGGACGGTATGCTGGTTTTTGCCCGACTGGCAAACGCCGGAGGATGTGCTGGCGCTGGAAGGGCAGGGGGAGGGGACGCTGCGGGCCCTGCGGTGTACCTTTCCCGCCGACAGCGGACTGAGCCACCGGGATTTTTTAGGGGCCATTCTGGGCCAGGGCATCACCCGGGAGACCATCGGTGACCTGCTGGTCTTTTCCGACCACTGCGACATCCTTCTTCTGGGGGAGGTGGAGGATTTTCTGCTCCTCCACCTGGAGAGCGCCGGCCGGACCAAGCTGAAAACGGTCCCTCTTCCGCTGGAGGCGGTGGAGCCGCCGGCGGTGACGGTCAAAACCATCCGGGATACGGTGTCCTCCCCACGGCTGGACGCGGCGGCGGCAACGGGGTTTTCCACCTCCCGTGGAAAGGCCGCCGAGCTCATCGCCGCCGGGCGGGTGCAGCTCAACCACCGGGAATGCGCCAAGCCGGACCGGCCGGTCCAGGCGGGCGACGTGATCTCCTGCCGGGGGCTGGGCAAATGCCGGGTCAAGTCCCTGGGCAGCCCCACCAAAAAGGGCCGCATCCCCATTGAGTTGGAGCGGTACCTCTGACCGCTTTGAAAGAAAAGAAAGGAACGCAACACCATGATCTCTCAAGAACAGATCGACCGCATCAACGCCCTGGCCCGCAAGGCCAAGACCCCCGAGGGCCTGACCCCCGAGGAACGGACCGAGCAGGCCATTTTACGCCAGGCCTATGTGGCGGCGGTCCGCAAGAACCTGGAGGCCCAGCTGGACAACACCTACATTGTGGAGCCGGACGGCACCAAGCACCGCCTCACCCCAAAGGACTGAGGAGATAAGAGATATAAAGATAAGAGATGGGGCGCGTCTTTGCTGTCCTGAGCCCCCCTCTTTCTTCAAACGGCAAAAGCAGGCCCCGGACCGATGGTCCGGGGCTTGTCCGGGGCCAGATTTAAGCTTTCTTTGCCTACTTTCTTTCTCGAAAGAAAGTAGGGCGAAAGGAAGGAGGTTAGTAGCCGAAGCCGCCGAAGGGGTTCCCGTATCCCCAGCCGCTGGAGCCCTGGGTGGCGCCGCTCTGGGCGTCGGTGTCGGTGGCGGTATCAGTGGTGGTGGTGTCCGGCGCGGCCTCGTCAAAGGTGATCTCCACCGTGTCGGTCTTGCCGTTGCGGTCCAGGGTGAGTGTGGCGGTATCGCCCGCCTTATAGTTCTTGAGGGCGCCCTTCAGGTCGCTGATCTGGGTGATCTCGGTACCGTCAATGGCGGTAATGATGTCGCCCTGCTGGAGTCCGGCCTTCTCGGCGGCGGAACCCTCTTCCACGCTGTTGACGTACACACCCACCGGCCAGCCGTAGCGGGCCGCGTCGCTCTGGGTAACGGTGGCCACGGTGGTGCCCATGGAGGGCTTACCGGTCACATAGCCGTATTCAATGATGCTGGTCACCATGTCCTTGATGTCGTTGATGGGGATGGCAAAGCCCAGGCCCTCAATGGAGGCCTCGCTGGAGGAACCGGAGGAGGACAGCTTGGCGGAGGTGATGCCCACCACCTCGCCGTACTGGTTGAAGAGGGGGCCGCCGGAGTTGCCCGAGTTGATGGCGGTGTCGGTCTGGATCATGTTCATGACCTCGCCGTCGGTCATGGTGATGTTGCGGTCCAGGGCGGAGACATAGCCCACGGTAAAGCTGTACGTCAGCTCACCCAGAGGGTTACCGATGGCGCACACCTGGTCGCCCACATGGAGGGCGGAGGAGTCGCCCAGCACCACGGGGGTCAGGCCGGTGGCCTCAATCTTCAGCACGGCGATGTCCTGCTCCTCATCGCCGCCCACCAGCTTGGCCTGGTAGCTGTCGCCGTTGATGAAGGCCACTTCAATGGAGTCCGCGCCGTCAATGACGTGGTAGTTGGTCAGGATGTAGCCGTCGGAGCTGATGACGAAGCCGGAGCCGGCGGCGGCCTCGGAGACGGGCTGGCCCCAATAGTTGGTGGTCACCAGTTCGGTGGTGATACCCACGGTGGAGCCCACGTTGGTGGCGTAGATCTCGGGGAGGGTCAGGGTGGTCTGTCCGTCGATGCTGGCCATCTTGACGGCGGTGGGCACCACGGTGCCCTCATAGAGGGTGGTGGAGCCGCCAAACAGTCTGCCGGTGGCCGCCAGGGTGCCTACCGTACCCACCATGCCGCCCAGCAGCGCCAGGCACAGGCCAAGGGCAACAAATTTTGCCGCGCCCTTTTTCTTTTTCTTTCTGGGGGGCTGAGGCGGTACGCTGCCCATGGGGGAATCGCCGTTCATGCCGTTATAATAAGGAGGCACATTGCCGCCGCCAAAATTCTGAGGCTGGGGAACCCATCCCGCGCCGTTCATCGGCTGGCCGGCGTTGTTCTGGTACATGTTCTGGTCATTCACCGGCTGGCCGGCGTTCTGGTACACGTTCTGGTCATTCACCGGCTGGCCGGCATTCTGGTACACGTTCTGGTCATTCACCGGCTGGCCGGCGTTCTGGTACACGTTCTGCGCATCCGCGGGGGAGACAGGCTCCTGCGGCGCGGCGGAAGAATGGTTGGGATTATATTCAGACTCAAACCGATCGTCATACATAACTTATCGTTCCTTTCATAACCTTGCTTCCTGAAGGTGTCTCAAGAATACCCGATAATTATGTATAAATCATGAAGAAACTTTACACGTTTTTTGAATTCCCCTTTTTCGGAAAGGAGCTGAAACTTTTTTTATAGAACAGCGCGGTTATAGGCCTGCGGCACGGGAAAGCGGCTTATTTTTTTGCCTCCTTTTCCTGCTCCGGCCGGTGGCGGAGGAAGGCGGCCAGATCGGTGGCCGCCAGGCGCAGATCCTCCGCCGTCGGGCGGAAAATCCCCAGCCGGACCACACTCAGCAGCACCATACACGCCACCGGCCCCAGGATCATCCCCAGCACCCCCGCCAGACGCATTCCCACATAAATGCTGATAAGAGACAAAATGGGGGAGAGGCCCGTCTGGTCGCCCACGAATTTGGGCTCGGCCACCCGGCGGAACAGGGCGATGATTCCCCAAATGACCAGCAGCTCCACGGCGTGGCGCACCTCGCCGGTGAGCAGGTCAATGACCGCCCAGGGGACCATGACGGTGCCCGCGCCGATAATGGGGATAAAATCCATCACCGCCAGCAAAAAGGCCAGCAGCAGATTATAGGGCTGTCCAATGATGACAAAGCCCACCAGTAAAATGAAAAAGACCACCACCGACAAAAAGAACTGGGCCCGGACATAGCCGCCGAAGGCGGAGGAGGCGGCCTCCTTGACCTCACCCAAAAATTGGCGGGAGCCGGTGGGGAAGATGCGGGAGATCCGATAGCGGATGGCGGGATAGTCGGCGCTGATGAAATAAGAGCCCATCAAAAAGACCACCGCCGCCACCAAAAAGGAGGGGGTCTCCCGCACCAGCACCGCCGCGCCCACACCCGCCGCCGAAAGCAGCGTGGGCAACCACTCCTGAAGCCAGGCGGTCAGCTGGGTCAGCAGCTGCTCGCCGAACGCCAGGACCTCCTCAGGCACCAAACCGAAGGTGTTGGACAAAAAGGCGCTGAGGGCGTCCCCCGCCTCCTGAAACTGGAGGATAAGGGCCTGATAGTTGTTGGCCAGACTCATCAGCTCGGTTGCAATGTTCCAGATGAAAACGGCCACGATCCCGCTGACACCGCCTAAAATCAGCAGGATGACCAGCAGCGACCAGAATTTGCGGGAAATCCCCAGCTTTTTTTGCAGGGTCCGCACCAGGGGATTGAGCATCCAGGCCACCCCGAAAGCCAGCACAAAGGGCATAAACAGGGACAGCAGCGGCGGACCGGCATAGACCACCAGCAAAATTACCGCCGCCGCCAGCAGCAGCCGCACCACCAGGCGGAGCCACAGCCGGCCCCGCTCCCGCCAGGAGAGTTCCCGTCCTTCCAAAGCGATCAGCCTCCTTTATTCGCTTCTTCTTTTGAGTATAACACGGCTTTCCCTGTACCGATACAGGAAATTGAGAAATTCTGCTCTTTATCTTTTAGAAAAGGCAGGGTATAATAGTGCGTCCGGTTTTGGCCGGCGGAAAGGAGTTTCTCATATGCTGGAACGGATCTGGGTGGTTTTTTCTCAGGTCATCACCCTGTTTTTGCTGATGGGGGTGGGATTTTTCCTTGCCAGGAAAAATAAGCTCACCTCCCACGGTGTGACTGAATGTACCTATCTGCTGCTCTATTTTGTGGCCCCCTGTATTATCATCGAGTCCCTCCAGGTGGACCGGGACCCCCAGCTCACCCATTCGGTCCTGCTGTGCGTGGCCGCCTCGGTGGGCCTGTATCTCCTCTATATCCTCATGTCTCTTCCCACCTTCCGCAAACAGCCCCCCAAGACCCGTTCGGTCCTCCAGTTCGGCGCGGTATACGGCAACCTGGGCTTTATGGGCATCCCCCTGGTCCAGGCGGTGCTGGGGGACGACGCGGTGGTCTTTGTGGTCTTTGTACTGGCCATCTTTACCGTCACCTACTGGATCCACGGCGTCTTTATCATGGGCGGTCCCTCCGCCCTCTCCCTGAAGAGCACCTTCCTCAATCCCGGCGTCATTCCGCTGCTCATCGCCCTGCCCCTCTTCCTCACCGGCTGGCGTCTGCCCTCCATGGTCAACTCCGCCGTCTCCTTCCTGGCCGACCTGAATACCCCCCTGGCCATGGTGGTCATCGGCGCCCAGATGGCCCGCAGCGACCTTTTGTCCATCTTCCGGCAGCCCCGGCTGTACGCCTCCTGCGCCTTCCGGCTCCTCCTCTGCCCGGCGGTGACCGCCCTGGTCCTGCTGCCCCTGCACATGGACCCCCTGCTCTACGCCACCATGGTTATCCTGGCCGGCACCCCCACCGCCGGCGTCACCAGTATGTTTGCCCAGCGCTTTGAGCAGGACACCCCCTCCGCCGCCCAGCTGGTCTCCCTGTCCACCCTGCTGTCCGTCGTGACCCTCCCCCTATGCGCCGCCCTGGCAGAGGCTTTGACCAGATAAGAGATAAGAGATAGGGAAAGGCTCTGTGACTTTTTCCTATCTCTATTTTTATAAAAGTGTAAAACGGTTTGCTGAAAAACAAAAAGAGATAAGAGATGAGGAACGTCCTCTATCTCTTATCTCTTCTCTTTTTATCTCTTATCTCCCTCAGACGTTGAAGCGGAACAGGACGATGTCTCCGTCCTTCATCACGTACTCCTTGCCCTCGGACCGCACCAGGCCCTTTTTTCCCACGGAAGCCAAGGCTTCCGCGGGAGCCCTGTTTCATCTGCTCGGGGCAAATGAATTGCCCCTGCGCCAAGATTTTGACTTGCGTCAAAATACTTGTACGCCGCAGCCGCGGCGAGTAAGGAAAAGGGCCTTAGACGTTGAAGCGGAACAGGACGATGTCGCCGTCCTTCATCACGTACTCCTTGCCCTCGGACCGCACCAGGCCCTTTTCCTTGGCGGCGTTCATGGAGCCGTTGGCCTTCAGATCGTCGAAGGACACCACCTCGGCGCGGATGAAGCCCCGCTCAAAGTCGGTGTGGATCTTACCGGCGGCCTGGGGGGCCTTGGTGCCCTTCTTGATGGTCCAGGCCCGGCACTCGTCCTCGCCGGCGGTGAGGAAGGAGATGAGGCCCAGCAGGGCGTAGCTGGCCTTGATGAGCCGGTCCAGACCGGACTCGGACACCCCCAGGTCCTCCAGGAACATGGCCTTTTCCTCGCCCTCCAGCTCGGCGATCTCCGCCTCCAGCTTGGCGCAGACGGGGAGCACCTGGGCCTCCTCCTTGGCGGCCAGCTCCTCCACGATCTTGTAGTAGGGGTTGGACTGGCAGTCGGCGAAGCCCTCCTCGTCCAGGTTGGCGGCATAGATAATGGGTTTTAAGCTCAAAAGCTCGCTGGTGGCGATGAGGGCGGCGTCGTCCTCGTCACACTGGAAGGAGCGGGCGGAGTTGCCGTCGTTGAGCCAGTCCCGCAGGGCGGAGAACACCTCCACCTCGTGGAGGAACTTCTTGTCCCCCTTGGAGGCCTTCTGGGCCTTGTCGATGCGGCGCTCCACCATCTCCACGTCGGCCATGATGAGCTCGATGTCGATGACGGCGATGTCGCCGGCGGGGTCCACGGGCACGTTGGTGCTGGTATCGGCCACCACGTGCATGATGTTCTCATCGTCAAAGCAGCGGACCACATGGACGATGGCGTCGCAGGCCCGGATGTTGGCCAAAAACTTGTTGCCCAGGCCCTGGCCCTGGCTGGCGCCCTTGACCAGACCGGCGATGTCCACAAACTCCACCACGGCGGGGGTGGTTTTCTTGGGCTTATAGAAGTCGGACAGCCAGTCCAGGCGGCTGTCGGGCACGGCCACCACGCCCACGTTGGGGTCAATGGTGCAGAAGGGATAGTTGGCGCTCTCGGCGCCGGCGTTGGTGATGGCGTTGAACAGGGTGCTCTTGCCTACATTGGGCAGTCCCACAATGCCTAATTTCATCGGTAAAAACCCTCTTTCGGTGTGTTAGCCCTGCTATTATATCCCATCACCGTCCAAAAGGCAATACGGAGAAAAGAGTGAAGAGTGAGGAGTGAAAAGTGGAGATGGCGGCATCCTGTCACCGCCGGCGTCCCCCTATCTCTTCTCTTTTCTCTCTTCTCTCACATTGCCAGGTCGAAGGAGTCCATCAGGCCCAGCAGGGCGGTCAGGTCCGCGCCCTCCGGCCAGGCCAGGTCGATCACGCAGGTGGTCTGGCTGTTCTCCACCACATAGACCGCGTGGGTGAGTCCGTTTTCCACATAGCCGAAGGACACCGCCGCCAGGCCGCGGAACAGGTCATAGCCGGGCTGGATGGTGAGGTTCACGCCGCCCTGGGCGCTGACCAGCCCGTCGAGGTGGGAAATGGCCGCCTCGTCCAGGCTCTGGGTCCGGCCGGCGGTGGTGATGGTCACCTTCTGGCCGTTTCCGGCGGCGGTAAAGACATTGCCGCTGAACTTGCTCTGCCAGCCCTGGGGGACGTTGACGCGGTACACGCCGTCGGGACTTTCCACACTGTTTGCGTAGGATGTGGAAACCACCGTCTTGCGGCTCTCCGGCAGAGCCAGGCGGGTGAGGATGGCGGCGGCGCTGGCCCGGTCGATGGTGTTTTCCGGCTGGAAGGTGCCGGTGTCGCTGCCGGTGAGAACGCCGGCGTTATAGAGGAGATAGATCTCGCTGGCGGAATCGGTGTTCTGGTCCACGTCCATCAGGTCGCCGATGCGGTTGATGCGGGTGAGCTCGGTGGCGGGGAGGGCCCAGGCGAAGAGGCCGGCCATATCGGCGCGGGTGGCGGGGGCGGTGTAGTCCTTATACTCGCCGCGGGTCAGAATCCCCTGCTCCAGGGCGTAATTTACGGCGTTTTGGTACCAGGGCTGACAGTCGGTGGTGGGGACCGGGTCACCCTCGTAAATGGCGCAGGTCTTGGCGGCCATGGTGACCGCCTCCCCCAGGGTCAGGGTGCCGTTGGGGTCAAACACGCCGCCGCTCTTGCCGTTCATGAGCCCCAGCTCCACCACCTGTTGGACATAAGGGGCATACCAGGCGGAATCGGCCACGTCGGGGAAGGGGGTATAGGAGATGGACGGGGAGAAGGACGACATGCCGGCGGCCAGGCTGGGCACGGTCAGGCTCACCGCCAGGGCGGCGGCAGCCAGGGGACGCAGGATACGGTTCATGAAAGGGGTTCCTCCTTTGATGGTTTCTGACAGATTAGTCGTATTTTACGCCCATTTGTTCCCGTTGGGAAGGGCGGTTTTTCCGCAGAGCACCCACGCAGTGAGTTTTCCACATTTTGCACAGGTTTTCCACATACGTTAAGGAAAACTACTTGTCAGATTTTTCGGGAACTGGTATACTGGACGGAGCTTTCGTCGAAGGGAGGTGGAGCAAGGTGCAGAAGCTGCTCCTGTGCGCGGCAGCGGTATGGCTGCTGGCGGCGAATGTATGCGGGTTCATCCTCATGGGTGTGGATAAGTCCAGGGCAAAACGGGACGCCTGGCGCATCCCGGAAAAAAACTTTTTCCTCACGGCCCTGCTGGGCGGCAGCGTGGGGACCATCATGGGGATGTTCTTTTTTCACCATAAGACCAAGCACTGGTATTTCCGGTTGGGACTGCCCGCCATTTTCCTCGTTCAGCTGGCCGCCGCCCTCTGGCTGCTCAATCGCTGAGCGCATCGTAAAGCACCCCCCGGCGTCATCGGCGCCAGGGGGTGTGTCTGTCTGTACGCACTCCTTTTTACATACGGACCTCTCTTTTTTTCCTTGTGTAACTGCACAAAATATGCTACGATAAAAAAGCCGTAATTCATTCATTTTCCAAAATAGTAGAAAATATCCCTGCCGTCCCGTTCCTGCGGCAGGGCAGAAATGAATGAGAGCTGGAACGTTCCGGTTCTGCCGGCGCTCCGGCAGACAGGCCGTCCCACCATGAATGGAAAAGGAGGAAAACAAGTGATGAGAAAAAGAATCCTGGCGATTTTCCTGAGCGCTTGCATGGCCCTTTGCCTTCTGCCCACAGCAGCCCTTGCAGCCTCGACACAGGCGGCGGATCCCTTCCTCTACGCCTTCGACTCTCCCTACGGCGATATCCAGCTGGAGATCCGTGCCTCGGACGATGAGACGGTGGTGGAACTGGGTGAGGCGACGAACTCCATTCGGCTCACCCAGGGGCAGATGGATGAGTACGAGGCCGCCGGTCAGGTGGTCTATCTGCGGGCCATTCCCGAAGAGGGCTATGGCTTTGCCGGATGGACCGGCATGCTGAGCTGGTCCATGAGTCCCAATCCCTTCTGCGTCACCAACCTCAACCGCAACAATACTTACTATATGACGGCCACCTTCCATCCCCTGGTCACCGTGACCTTTGATCCCGGCGACCATGGCCGTCTGGCAGACGGCGAGGCGAATTCCGACACCGTCGTCTCCGACTACTGGTATGATTGGCTGAACTTCCCCGAGCTGGTGGTGGACGACGGCTATCGGTTTACCGGCTGGCGGAACAGCGTGGATAACGAGATCTACAAATCCGTCGCCGATGAAGTGCCCGCAAGCTGGGACGGCGCCGTCCTTACCGCCCAGTATGAGGAAGTCAGCTACCAGATCAAGGAGATTGACGTCACCATAGGCGCCGGTCTGGCGGAAGAGATGCCCAATCTGATGAAGTGCGACATTCTGCACGCCGAGTACGGCGGCGACTACATTCTGCTCAGCGGCTACAACGGACACTTCACCACTCCCTGGATCGCCGACTACTGGCATGGCATTCCCAACAGCCTGACCAGCCTGGTGGATACCCCCGCGGAAGCCCAGGACTTTTTCGGCGGCTTTACCGCCATGAAAACCGTTCCTTTCTGGTCCACCTGGAAGGGCTGGCTGGACGGCGGCAAGATCGTGGATGCCTATGTAAGCGGCACCACCCTCTATCTGACGCTGGACACCCCCCGGCCCGCGTCTAACTGAACGGCGAAAAATTCAAATGAGCTGATTTCACTCCTGAGGCCCCGGCGGAGGTTTCGCCGGGGCCTCAGATCATAGGCAAAAAATGAAACTGCTCCCTTTATGTCGGACCGGGCATGGTCCGGCATAAGGGGAGCATAAAATTTTGTCAGAAAATGTGCGGTTTTATTTTTCAAACAAAGGCTTGATCTTTCCCCGGAGCGTGTTGGGAGGAGAACTCCTGTCCTTGCGGAATGCCTCCCCGGCTATCTTTTTCCATCATGTTTTTCATTCCCCCTTCATAGGATAGGGCAACAGCTCAGAGGGATAGGGAGTGCATGTCTTTGAAGGGGAATATCGAGGAGCGGGCCTGTGCTCTGGCCTGTTACATCATTGAGAATCGCACCACCGTGCGCGCCGCCGCCAAGGTATTCGGTGTCTCTAAATCTACGGTACATACAGAAGTGATCAAATAGAACGGTTAATATGGAGTATCCACTAAAAGGAGCAGCGCCGGTCAAGGAAAGATCGGCGCTGCTTTTGTCGGCTCAAATTGTATTTCAATGTTCTTTTTCAATTCACGCCCCTGCGAGAGGGGCGACGATCTGCACCCGCACCGAGGACACCAAGCCCAGTCTATTTCAATTCACGCCCCTGCGAGAGGGGCGACCAGAGCATAGCGTCCGTCCTCGCCGCGCACAAATTTCAATTCACGCCCCTGCGAGAGGGGCGACCCCATCGACCGGGAGCATGCGGGGACGCTGGCGATTTCAATTCACGCCCCTGCGAGAGGGGCGACCAGGACAAGCGCACAGAGTAGTACATCCGTACGTATTTCAATTCACGCCCCTGCGAGAGGGGCGACGCTCGCCAGACTGCTTCCCGTCTCCATCTTCAATATTTCAATTCACGCCCCTGCGAGAGGGGCGACGAGAGACTGGAGATTAAGGTCACCAACTGCCGCAAATTTCAATTCACGCCCCTGCGAGAGGGGCGACGAGTTGCAGGGAACGGGGACGGAGAAGAGGACAAATTTCAATTCACGCCCCTGCGAGAGGGGCGACAAACCGAATAAGTGTCCAGGCTGGACACCAAAAACATTTCAATTCACGCCCCTGCGAGAGGGGCGACCGGACGAAGTCGCCGGAGGCCAGGGCCAGCTGATCGGTATTTCAATTCACGCCCCTGCGAGAGGGGCGACCAAGCTCTTTGAGGCTCTCGGTCTCGCCGGTAAAATTTCAATTCACGCCCCTGCGAGAGGGGCGACATCTTTGATGAACTGTGGGCGAACAAGAAAGGTATTTCAATTCACGCCCCTGCGAGAGGGGCGACGGAAACGGATTCGTCTGATATAGCGCCTTCTGATTTCAATTCACGCCCCTGCGAGAGGGGCGACCCGGACTCCATGGCGTGGGCAAGAAAGGAGCTTATTTCAATTCACGCCCCTGCGAGAGGGGCGACCTGGCTTGCCTACGCCTACCCGCCCGCCCACATTATTTCAATTCACGCCCCTGCGAGAGGGGCGACTTTGACTGTAAGTTCTCAAAGCAGCCAGCCGAGAATTTCAATTCACGCCCCTGCGAGAGGGGCGACGGGCAACCTGCAATCCCTGTGCAAGCGCTGCCATATTTCAATTCACGCCCCTGCGAGAGGGGCGACAAATTATACTTATGAGGATTTGGCGAGGTATATATTTCAATTCACGCCCCTGCGAGAGGGGCGACTTAGCCGCAATACATTGCCTGTCCCGCATAATGGATTTCAATTCACGCCCCTGCGAGAGGGGCGACGTGGGGCGTGCCGACCTACGGCCCACGGGGCGCGGCTTATTTCAATTCACGCCCCTGCGAGAGGGGCGACGTCCCGCTCTGCGGGAGGCCCTTATCGCCAATCTCATTTCAATTCACGCCCCTGCGAGAGGGGCGACCAGAACAAGCGCGCAGAGTAGTACATACGTTTGTATTTCAATTCACGCCCCTGCGAGAGGGGCGACCAGATGAGCAAATAAGGCTGCTGGGCGTGGCTACCGATTTCAATTCACGCCCCTGCGAGAGGGGCGACCTGGTGCTCGCGCACCGCAAGCGCGCCACATCAACAAATTTCAATTCACGCCCCTGCGAGAGGGGCGACGCATAAGTATGCAATCCATGATATACTGGCCCTGTATTTCAATTCACGCCCCTGCGAGAGGGGCGACGGTGGGCAAATAGCCTGCTGGGCGTGGCTACCGATTTCAATTCACGCCCCTGCGAGAGGGGCGACACGGCGGTGACGTACCGTTACGGAGGTGGATATGATAATTTCAATTCACGCCCCTGCGAGAGGGGCGACAGCAAAATTAGACAAAATATGTCTAGTATTTTGCCGCATTTATAACAAAAATAAACTGTTTTGAGGGAAAAATCGTAACAGCAGATCGCGAGTCTCCGGATTCTTCCGTTAGATTCTCTCGTTTTTCTGCGCCTACCTCCCGGGATTTCCTGTATGGGCGAAGTAGGCGCACAATTACAGCAGCAAAGCTTCCCCCGCTTGTACTAAAGGGGTACGCCCCATGGTTTCAATCTTATGCTGATAGGAATTTCCCAGGCGATAAAATCGAACAGAGTCTCGCTCATGGTCAATGATTTTGGAAAGCTCCGCTTTCAGTACTACCAGCTGTGCGGCATCCACCAGCACCTCGAATACGGAATTTTGCACCCGAACCCCACTTCGCTCACATAGCTTGGCCACTTTGCGTAAACGTTTTGCCCCCTGCGCATCGGTGGTATCCACATCATAAGTAATCACCAGCAGCATATGCTACCTCCAGGCAAAGGGCGGATATCGATCCAGATCTCCCCGAAGAACCCGGGCAAACAGCATGGCCTGGGCATAGGGGATCATTCCGATGGGGATTTTTTCACGGAGAAACGGGTGTTGAACCGTCTCTGCCTTTCGCTTCTGCCAGCTGCTCAGTACGGTGCGTCTGCCGCGGTCGTTTAAAAACACCGCTTCCGAATCCGTTTCAAAGTCCTTTTCTCCAAGCTGTCCCAGATTCAGCAGTGACAGGGTAAATCGGTCGCATAGCGGGGCCCGCAATTCCTCGATGAAATCCAGGGCAAAGGAGGGCCTGCCCGGACGCAGGGTATGGAGATAGCCCGCCGCCGGGTCCAGTCCCACGGTTTCCAGCGCGGAAGAAATTTCTCGCGTCAACAGCGTGTAGACAAAGGATAACACCGCATTCACTTCGTTTCTGGGTGGCCTGCGGCTCCGCGCTTCAAACCGAAACCCGGCGGGACTATGTATCATGAAATCAAACTGGGAAAAATAGATGGCCGCCGCTGCGCCCTCAATTCCCCGCATAGCGTCAATCGAATCGCAGGATTCCAACTGAACCGCCAGCCCGCTGAGCCGGTTGGCGGCCTGCGTCAGCGATTGGAATGCCTCCTGATTTTTTCGGGCGGCGCGCAAAAGGACGGTTTTGCTGTTTCTGATTTTACCAAGCAGGATATCCCGTACCAGCTGGTTGGCAAACTCCGGTTTGCCAATCCTTTCATACTGCTTTTTCCGCAGCAGCACATTGCCGCTGACCGGACCGTAAAACCGGCCGCAAAAATGTCCATGCGGCGATAAAAAGGTGATAGAAATTCCCCTTTCCCCGCAAAATTCCAGCAGGGGTGTGGAAACTGTCATCTGTCCGAAACAGACAATGGCTTCTATATCCTTAGCTGGAACAGCGGTCTTTTCCTCACCGCCGATCTTGACCGCAATCGTCTCGTTCCGGTAGAACAGATAGCTGTCTGGGGTCAGGAGATAGAGCGTGTTGAGTAATTTTTTCAAATTGTTTCCATCTCCTTTGCCTCCTGTGCCAATTGTTCACAGTAAGCGCGGGCAGACTGCCGGACGCCGGGCAGACAATATTCCAGCAGGGAACACCGTCTGCATTTTTGGGAATAATCGGCTGACGGGACCGACAGCGTCTCCCGAATCCGGTGCAGTTCCTTTGCCGTCTCCCGTACCAACCGGCGCAGGGGTTCATCCAAAAGTACCGTTTGCCGGCGGTGGGACGAAAGATAAAAGATCGCGCCCTCCGGAATAGCGGTGCGGTACATTTCTTCCAGACACATGGCCTGTGCACAAAGCTGCATTTTATACTCCTGCTCGTCCCGCAGCTTTCCGTGTTTGTACTCCACGGGATAGAGCCGCACCGGAAAATCCACTGGAGGAATCCGGCATCCGGAGGGATCTGCCTGGGCTTCAATCAGATCACATTTTCCACAAATGCCGAGTGTATCGGAGAAAACAGCGTATTCAAAGAGTTTTACCTGGCTGCCCCGGCGCTCGATTCGCTGGGTGTGGACGCTTTCGTGTTCCTTCCGTCCTTTGGCCGTGTCTGCGTTTTCCACCCAGATGCGCTCATTCAGCAGAAGGCCGACTCTTCTTGGGCAATAGCCCGTTTGGGACAGATAAGAAAGGGGCAGATATTCCGGGTCATTCAGCGGCATGGAACCAATTCTCCTCCTCCGGAAGCTTTCCCCAGGTCGTAGTACCCTGATAGGTTCGGAATCCCACTTCCACTCCAGCCGGGACATGCTGCAAATCAATGGCAGCATCATAGTCTCGGTAGGAACGGGGCACTTCCACACTGGGCTTTTGTGCGACCTTGACCAGCTCAAACAGCTTATGAGCCGGGGCACAGCCCAGTTTTGCCTGGCGGATACGCTGCTGCTCGTCTGTGTCCGTTCCCACATGCTTGAACAGAATCACCGGAGATACCACGGACATTTCTCCCTTGCTGGCCGAGTGGTCATGTTCGTACATATTAAGAATCGCTTCCAGCAGAATATTCAAATCTTTATCGTCAAAGCCGGTCTCGGCGGCAAGATTTGCACTGATAAACCCGCGCACCTCGTAAAGGCCGAAGGGGATTAGCTGTTTGCGGCCCATGGTACGCAGGGAATCCTCGTCCCGTTTTGCTTCGTCAGCCTCATAATCCGCCACTTTTCCGCCTTTTACATCTTCTGCAATGGCCATACGGGTGATGGAGATGTCAAGAGGCAGGATGGGGTCCAGACTCTTGCCAAATGTGATCTGCACCGGGCCCCGCACCTGTCCGGCGTTGGGGCCGGTGGACATCACCGCGCCGAAGGTGCGCACATCGTAATAGAGCGCACATGCCTTCTTCCGGCCCTGATAGATGGCCTCCTTGCTTTTGGCACACTCGTCCACCCCCGCTTCACGCTTGGCAACCGCGATGTGCCGGTTGATATTGGTGCCCTGCTGGATGATGATGCCCATTCCGGGCTGGTCGCCATAGGCGGTCTCCACATAGTTGCGGATGCGGCGTTTGGTGGCTACGTCGGTGATAAACCCCTGCATGGTCTGGGGATCGACGCGTGGCGCGTTGCCCATGTCGGGGTCGCCGTTAGGGTTGGCGTTGGTACAGGCGACATAGTACAGGAACTCATAGCGATTCTGAATGGCCATAACTTACTCCTCCTCGTGGTCTTTTTCATTGGTGGCTTTCTTGGTCAACCGCGCCCGGCGTTCGCTGTTCAAAGCGGCGGACATCTGATAATATCCCAGGGCGAATAGGGACTGTTCTGGCAGTGCCAGTACCGTTGGAATCTGGTCTCCAATGCAGGCGCTGATGTCGGCAAGCCTGGAGGCGTAGGCGTCTGCTGCCGCTTTGTTTTCCAGTTTGGCAAGGTGGTGGGTGGACATTTTGGCCAACCGCCCCAATACCAGCGCGGGAGTCTGCTGAGCGGACGCGAAGAAGCGCTGTACCACGGTGACATTCACGTTAGGATAGGCCCTGCGCTGCAACTCTGCATAGACCGCCACCATAGCGCCAATGTGGTAGACGGGGTTGGGATGGTTGGGATTGTACTCCGACATAAGATTAGCCTCCTTGTGGGTTCGAATCAGCCAGACTTTCAGCCACTGGCAGGAAATGGGATCTGGAACCAACTGACCATTTCTGTCCGGGTCCTCTGTGCGCATTTGGGAGCGGATGCGCTGGAGCGCCCGGACGGCAACGGAATCAGGCAGCCCCGTTCCGTGTATGATGGCATAGAAAACAGGGGTGGTCAGACCGGGAAGCTCCTTTTGCAGCCGGTCAAACACCTTTTTGTCGGAGTTCTGCCGTTTTAAAAGACGGATCAGGCGGGCGGCCAGCTTTACCGGCTTCAGATCTCCCGTACCGCTTGCGTTCACCAGCCGCAGGTCGGCATACCACCGGTCCAGATTGGCTTTCAGCTCCTCATAGGAGCCCTGGGTAAACTGACGGACCAATACCCGGCCGTTTGCTCCGCTGAGAAGCAGGATATAGTACCGGTTGGGAAGATCGGCGACGGCCTGTCCGCTTTCCACCGAGCGGACCAGTGAATCGGCATCCCGCCGGGCCTGCACCATCACAGCCCGGTCGTATTCTTCCTCCGGGCCGCTTTCCTCTTCGTCCTCTTCGTCGGACAACAGACTGCCGAAAATGGGCGGCAGGGGATCTGGCAGCTGTTTCGGCAAAGGTTTATCATACCAATGGACAAATTTTATGCCCGCAAGGGGCGGTGCGTCTTTCAATAAAGTATCCAGCGCCACCTTGACCTGGGCAAAAGCCTCCTCGGAAACCGGGGCGTTGGCGCTTTTTTTCAGGCCGTAGGAGCAGAACGCCGGTTTATCGAAGCAGATCAGCGCATCACCCCTGGGATGGCCGCCCACCACAGCAAGGCCAGCATTGGGAGGGACAGTAGCCATAGGGATGGTGGTCTGTCCGGTAATCAGGCAGAGGGAAGCGTCCTTTGCCTGGCCGGGCTTTTGGAACTGATGGCGGTAGGTCTCCCACCAAGCCTCCACCGCGGGGCATTCCACCAGATAGATATTGTCCACCATGAAGGAAATCCGGTCCGAAGACTTGATTTTGTGTTGTTCCAGTGCGGCTGCCATGTCCGCGCAGCACTGGGGATCATCGAGGGCTTTGCAGCAGATTTCCGCCAGAGGCTCCTGTGTCCCCAGGTCCTTCAGTCCCTCCCGGAAAAACCGGCTTTTGGGCGAAGGCTCCGCCGGAAAGACCACGCTAACCTTTTCCACCAACAGGTTGCTCTTGTCGGTTCCGTTAGCCAGGCTTCCAATATCGGGGCAGCGGAAGGGGGTGACGCCGTCGATCCGCACCCCCACGAAGCGGCCGTCTCCGGTCAGGCAGAGGAACGCCTTGATGGTTTTTTCGGCGTAACCGGCGGGCAGCACCAGGTCCATTCGCTTGGCGTAGTCATACAGTGCTCTCAGCACAGGAGACCACCCCCTGTTTTCAGCACCTGCGGGTCGTCATAAGGGGGCACTTCAATGATGCCCTGTTTCATCACGGCGTGGAAGAGGGAGAGCTTCGGGCAAGTCTTTTTTCGGAGGGCAAAGTCGTGGAGATCGAATACATCATAGACCATCAGACCCGCGTCGTAATCCTCCGGAATGGGTTGGCGGATGCCGTCGCTCTCCTCAAAGTAGGCAGCAAATTCGCGAAGTCCCATACACGGCTGCATAAAGCATTTTCCGCTGCGGATGCGGCGCAGCGCCTGCCGATAGAGTTGGCTCTCCGTGCCGGAAAAATCCGGACGGGGGCAGATAACGGCGGTAATGCGGTAGCGCACATCTTTCAGAGCGGTGGTCTGCCGCTGGGTGCGGCAGTCGTCGGTGTTGACAGGTTTGTCGGAAACGGTCTCCTTCACCTCATTGCGCTTAAAACTAATGTAGGAAATAGGGGAGAGCACCTCAATTTTGGTCACTTGCCAGTAGAATTCTTTCGGCTTACTGTAAATGGCGGACAGCATTCCTCTGGCTGCCGACGGCGTGGGAAACGGGTAGGATAGTCGCTCCACTTTTTCATAGGGAGGCGAAAAACAGGCAAAATCTCCCCAGAATTCAACACATACTTCCAAATAATCCCCTTCTTTCCCAGTTTTGTTCATTTATAAACAAAACTTATAATATTATAATTATTTCAATTCTCAACCTAAAATTCTCAGGTTAATTAAAATATTATAACTTTGGCACAGCTTTTTCAATTGAACTTTTCCATAAATCACCAAAACAAATTTTGTAAACTTTGTTCGGCAGGCGGGCAGAACCCCATTTTGGAATTATAGCAGTCCTCCTGACCGGACAGGACTGCATAATAGGGGCTTTCCCGGTTTTCCAGACGGCCTGCACCCGCAAAATAGAGCGGTTCACAAACACGTTCCGCCAATTCCCGGTCATAACAGGTGACCGTCAGCGGTGCAGCCGTCCGCAGCAGGGCCTTGGTAAGACCTGTCTCAAGCGCTTGGGCGCGCACTTTTTGATAAAGCGCTTTCTGCCCTTCATAGGGTACAAGTGCCTGGATTCCCCCTTGTTGTATGAGCCGGTACGTTTGGGACACGACCGGAAAATCCCGCTCAGCAATGGCCCGCTCCAATGTCTGAGATTTGCTATCACCTCGAAAAGCACCAAATAACTGTCGATAATACCGCCGGATACAATCGGGGTCGTTGAGATCAATCGCTTGCTGCATCTGCATGGCGCGGACGACAGTTGCTCCGTTTTCATAATGGGAATCGGGATAAAGCCGCTCTTCCTCCGGCACAAAGATGAAAATTTCCCCACAGGCTGCCGTACCGTTCCGGTTACATCGCCCGGCGGCCTGAATTATCGCTTCCAGCGGCGCCAATGCTCGATATAGCTGCTGAAAATCCAAATCCACACCAGCTTCGATACATTGCGTGGATACTACCCGGCAGGGGAGTCTTTCTTTCTGGCGCCGGTGAATGGTCTGGATAACTTCTGTCCGATGCGCCGGACAAAGGTCCGTACTGAGCAGGAATAACTCCTCCTCTGGGCAGCGCTCTGCTAAGGCGCGATAGAGCTTTCGGGCATGAGCGCGAAGGTTAACAATGGCGCATACGTTTTGATTCTGCGCCATTTTTTCTGCAATCACTTCCAGTGGAGTCATGGTATCAATGTTCCACCGTGCCGATGTACGCCGTAACGCTTTATAAAAATTTCGGTGCTCCGGCAGCAGTTCTGCAGCGGGCCAGCTAATTTCCCGCAACCCGGTATAGTCTGGCTGTGTGGCGGTGGAAAAAACCACACTGCACCCATAGCGGGCACAGAGTACCTCCATGGTTTTCAGCGTAGGCGTCAACAGGGAAACCGGCAGGCTCTGTGCTTCATCAAATAGAATCACGCTGTTTGCCACATTATGAAGCTTTCGGCAGTCGGCGGGATGATCTGAAAACAGCGCTTCAAAAAAGCGCACAGAAGTAGTAATAAGAAAGGGCTGATCCCAGCGGGCGGCGTGTTCTCTCAGTTCCTCCGGCAGCTTGGACTGACTATGGTCTTCCATTACCTGAGGTATAATTTTCCGGTACACATGGGCGCTCTGCTCGATGAGGCTGAGAAAAGGCAGCACAACAATAATGCGGCGCTTCCCCGTATACTGACAGTGGCGCAGAGCAAAGTGAAGCAGCGCCAGGGTCTTTCCAGTGCCGGTTGGAGCTGTCAGGGTAAATAATCCGCCGTTCTGTTCTCCGGCCTGTCCACAGCGCTCAAAGAGTTGGGTACGGAATTGGTTCAGCATTGGGTCAGCTCCGGAATTTTTTCGAAGCGCTTCACAGTGGTTATACAGATTTTTCAAAGCAGTGGATATGTCCAGCGGCGGGCCCTCTTCCGGAGGTGTGTGGGAAGAAGCTGTATAATCGGCATCTATCAGACAGGAAAACAGCATTCGGGTATACAGCATATCGTCTTCCGGACTGGTAAAAGAATTTTGCGGCGAAATCGCCTTACTTTTTGGAATGCGGAAATCCGGAAAATCCGAACGGAAGGCTTCCGCTGCTTCCTGATAGGCTTTCACACCGCATAGCGCCGCCTGTTTTCCGCCGGAAGTTGTGACCGGTCCTTCTGTTTGGAGAATAGTATCCAGTATCCCGGCCATATCTTCCTGACTGATAAGGTGAGAATGGTGGGCGGCAACGGCTTCAATCATGGGACGAAATACTTTTTTTCGAAAGGTATACAGGAACGCAGCACTGCTGATCGCGTGATCGATACCGCTCTGGGTACCTTGCAGTACCTTTTGAAACGCTGAGCTGTACTTACCGAAATCATGAAATAATCCGCACAGTCCTGCCGGAATTTCCGCTTCAAAAGTCTTTCCATATATTTGAGCAAGAGATCCTACTGCCTGTAAATGTTTTTTTACCGTCTCCTGTGCGTCATCTTTTTGAGATGATTTTGCGTAATATATCATATCGATCATCTACTTTTTATGGTGTTGAATATGGGCATATTGCTACCTTATTTTTGCTTTTTCTTTTGTATTTTATGGTGGGCCTGTGCTCGGGCCTTTCCCCTCATATTGTTAGGATTCTTTAGCAGCTTGGACAGGCTCAGTATCCGCATAAACGCTGAGAAATCCTCGGAAGCAATCTTGTCAAATGGAATTTGCATCTGGTCGCAAAACTCATGAATCACCCGTTCCTCATTACTGCCCAGCTGCATGGCACGGTCAAACTTTTCCTTGACCTCTGTGAAAGTCGGCTGCGAATCAGCGGTGGTACGGTCGGTGACATGAGCCTGACGAATATCCTGAACGATACTGTCCAGATCATCATGGATCGTGTGGCTGAAAAAATCACTCTCCTGTACCTGGCCGAGCTCCAGCGTGCGGACATAAAGGTCGTTATCCCCCGGCGCATGACTGCGGATCACTTCCTGCCGGGTGGCCTCCAGCACCAGATTCATCTGGGCAATTCGCATATCGGCGATCCGGTCAACGAAAATCTCAATATCCGTCATCAGTCGCTGGAAGTTCTCATGTGTGGCAATCTCACACAGCAGCCGGTTGTTGATTTTTCCGCTGCTCAATAATGTAACCATATCATCACTCAAATGCAGGGCCTGAAGCTCTGTGTTTGGGTGATTTTTATTTTCCGACAACCCCATCAGGTAATCGGTGGACACCCCATAAAATTCCGCCAGCGTAGCGATGGCAAAGGGACTGATGTCCTTATAGTCGTCGCTCTCATATTTGCTGAGAGCAGATTTGGAAAGCCCTGTCTGCTCGGCCAGCTGCTCCAGGGTTAGGTGCTTATCCACCACCCGCAAATCCTTTAATCGTTCCGGGATAGACAGTTTTGTGTGCATCCACAATCCCCCTCTCATCAGGAAAATCCTTCCGTTTATCATCATTATACCATGATTCCATAAGCGTGGAAATATGCTGATTTCAAGCCATTTTCCATCGTTTTGGAGATACGGGAGAGAGCCTGTTTTTTCGGTAAAATGAGTTTTGTCAGGAGACATAGAACCTTGCTACGAAAATAAGTAGCGAGGGCGTGAACCTTGACAAACAGGCTTTCAACGCCTCATGAAAAACCATCGCAGCACAAAAAGCGGCAGGCCAAAACCTGTCG
>NZ_JACLZC010000052.1 GCF_016901735.1 Pseudoflavonifractor phocaeensis
CCCCAGACCCAAGCCGGACAAGGCCGCGCCCCCCGCCGCCAAGCCCCAGGAGGCCGGACCGGCGGCGTCTGCCCCCGCCGAGGGCGAGAAGGGCGACAAAAAGCCCCGCCGCCGCCGCTACCGCCCCAGAGGAAAGGGCGACGGCAAACCCACCGCCGAGGGCTGAAATTCGCCTCACACCGTCCCGTCCCCAAAAATTTGGACGGGGCGGTTTTTGTTTCCCCTTGACGGAACTCCCATCCTGTGATAAATTGAGACAAATTGGAAAAAGGAGCGAACCCCATGACCGAATTGGAGAAAATGCGCAGCGGGCAGTTCTATTACGCCGAGGACCCGATGCTGCGGGAAAGCCGCAACCGGTGCAAGCGCCTTTGCCGGGAGGCCAACCTGCTCCCCCCCGAGCAGAACGCCGAGCGCAACCAGATGTTCCGTCAGCTCTTCGGCGCGGCGGGAGACAACCTGTACATTGAGCCCTCCTTCTGGTGTGACTACGGCTTCCTCATCACCGTGGGAGATAATTTTTACATCAACCACAACTGCGTCATCCTGGACTCGGCCCCCGTCACCTTCGGCGACAATGTCTTTATCGCCCCCAACTGCGGCTTTTATACCGCCACCCATCCCGTGGACGCCCTCCAGCGCCGGGAGGCCAAGGAATACGCCCTCCCCATCACGGTGGGCAGCGACGTTTGGATCGGCGGCGGCGTGACGGTGCTCCCCGGCGTGACCATCGGCAGCAACTGCGTCATCGGCGCGGGCAGCGTGGTGGTCCACGATATCCCCGACAACTCCGTGGCGGTGGGCAATCCCTGCAAGGTCATCAAGACCCTGGACCCCATCACCACCCACTGACCCTGTATACAGCGCAAAAGAGCGGATGATAGTCATCCGCTCTTTTTTCATCGAAATTTTTTGCTTTCCGCCACCGCCAGCTCATCGCAGCGGTTGTTATAGGGGTTGTCGGCGTGGCCCTTCACCCAGTGGAGATGGACGGTGTGATAGTCGCACAGAGCCAGCAGCGTCTCCCAGAGATCGGGATTGAGGGCGGGCTTTTTGTCCGATTTGATCCAGCCTCTGGCCTTCCAGCCCCTGGCCCAGCCCTTTTGCAGGGCGTCAATCACATATTTGGAGTCGGAATAGAGCTCCACGACGCAGGGCTCCTTCAGGGCCTGAAGGGCGGTGATGACCCCGGTCAGCTCCATCCGGTTGTTGGTGGTGTGTCCTTCCCCGCCGGAGAGCTCCTTTTTATGGGGGCCATATTGGAGGATGGCCCCCCAGCCTCCCGGTCCCGGGTTTCCCGAGCAGGCCCCGTCGGTGTAGATGGTGACAGTTTTCATGGATTCGGTTCCTTTATTCTGGCGTATTCTTCTGGGGGAAAAGCAATCAGAGCTGGCCCAAAATCTCCTGTTTCTTGGCCTGGTACTCTTCTTCGGTGATGAGCTTCTGCTCATAGAGGGATTGAAGGCGCTTTAACCGCTCCTCCAGGGAGGCGTCCTCCTCCGGCGCTTCTTCCTCCACGGGGGCGGGCTGCCAATGGGCCGCCTTGTAAAAGTACAGCGCCGCCGCGGCCACCGACGCCACCAGCCACACCGCCGTGAGCAAGATCCCCAGCGCGCCGTAGCCCACCGCGTTGGGGGCCACCAGGAACAAGCCGATGAGGAAAAACACACAGGCAAAAATGCCGTTTATGGCCAGCTGCTCCCGGCTGGGGCTCAAATCCTTTTTCTTCTCCAAATTGCCCCAGTAAAGGAGGGGCACCCCCTTTTCGGCGGGCTTTTTCTCTTTCTGTGCCATATCAAAGGTCCCTCAAAATATCCTGCCGCTTCTGCTCATACTCCTGCGGGGTGATGAGCCCGCTCTCCCGCAGGCCCTCCAGCTCCTCCAGGCGGTCCTTCACGGAGGCGGACGCCGGGCTGTCCTCCCCCACGCCGTCCTCTTCCTCAATGTGGATCTCAGGGCCGATATACGTTTTGCCGAATGCGTGGTAGAAATTGGTTCCCGCTATGATCGCGGCAAAAATCGTCCAGATCACGCCAAAAATCAGGCCAAAGCCCCCTGCTTGTAAGGAAGTGGGGATGACGACAAGGAGGCCGATGAGCACGAACAGGCAGCCCATCACACCGCCCAGCACCGAGCCTGCCCTGTTGGGCCGGTAGGTCACACGCTTTCTCCTGGCCATGGCTTACGCCTCCTCTGTGCCCTCGTCCGGCTGGACCGGCGCTTCCTCTTCCTCCTCGTGGTCGGTGCGGGCGATGGAGATGACCTTCACCCCTTCGGCCAGGTTCATCAGCTTGACGCCCTGGGCGGCCCGGCCGTAGGTGGAGATGCCGGACACCGCCATGCGGATGATGACGCCGGCGTCGTTGATGATGAGCAGATCGTCCTCGTCGCTGACCACCTTTACCCCGGCGATGGGGCCGGTCCGCTCGGTGACGTTATAGCCCTTCAGGCCGTAGCCGCCCCGGTTCTGGGGGCCGTCGGCCCGGATATACTCGTCCATATCGGTCCGCTTGCCATAGCCGTTTTCGGTGACCATGAGCACCTGGTGATTGCGCTTGGCCCGGGCGGCGCCCACCACGTAGTCGCCCTCCCGCAGCTTGATGCCCCGTACGCCGTAGGCGTCCCGGCCCATGCAGCGCACGTCGGTCTCCAAAAAGCAGATGGACATACCGCTGCGGGCCACGATAAGGATGGCCCGGTCGCCGTCGGTCTCCCGGACGCAGATGAGCTCGTCGTCCTCCTCCAGGGTGATGCACCGGATGCCCGCCTTGCGGGTGGTGTAGATGGAGGAGAGCTGGATGCGCTTCACCGTTCCCTTGCGGGTGACCATCACCAGATACCGGTCCTCGGGGAATTCCCGCAGGTGGATCATGGCGGTGACCTTTTCGCCGGGCTCCAGGGGGAGCACATTGACGATGTTGGTTCCCTTGGCGGTCCGGCCGGCCTCGGGGATCTGATAGCCCTTTTTGCGGTGGACCCGGCCCATGCTGGTGAAGAAGAGGATATAGTCGTGGGTGGAGGCGGTAAACACCGTCTCCACATAGTCCTCTTCCTTGAGGCTCTGGGCGGTGATGCCCCGTCCGCCCCGGCGCTGGGCCTTGTAGGTGGAGGCGGGAAGGCGCTTGATATACCCGGCGGCGGTGAGGGTAAAGACGCACTCCTCCTCCTCGATCAGGTCCTCAATGTCGATCTCATCCTCCACGTCCTGGATCTCGGTCTTGCGCTCGTCGCCGTACTTGTCCCGGATGGCGGTGAGCTCCTCCTTCAATACCTGGCGGATCATCTCCTCGGAGGCCAGAAGGCGCTGATAGTAGTCGATGCGGGCTTCCAGCTCTTTATATTCGTTCTCCAGCTTCTCCCGGTCCAGGCCCTGGAGGGCTTTGAGGCGCATATCCAAAATGGCCTGGGTCTGCACCTCGTCCAGCCCGAAGCGCTCCATCAACTTCTCCTTGGCATCGTCGTACCGGGAGCGAATGATGCGGATGACCTCGTCGATGTTGTCCTGGGCGATGAGGAGGCCCTCCAGCAGATGGGCCCGCTCCTGGGCCTTTTTCAGGTCGTACTTGGTGCGCCGGACGATAATTTCCTCCTGATAGGAAATGTACTCGTCCAGGATCTGCCGCAGGGAGAGAATCTTGGGCTGGGTCTGGTCGTTGACCAGGGCCAGCATGTTGATGGCGAAGGTGGTCTGGAGCTGGGTCTGGGCAAAGAGACGGTTGAGCACCACCTGGGGGTTGGCGTCCCGCTTGAGCTCGATGACCACCCGCATACCGTTGCGGTCCGACTCGTCCCGGATGTCGGAGATGCCCTCCAGGCGCTTGTCCTCCACCTGGTCGGCCATGTTCTTAATGAGCATCCGCTTGTTGACCTGGTAGGGGATCTCGGTGACCACAATGCGCATCCGGTCCTTGCCGAACTCCTCAAACTCGGTGCGGGCCCGGACGCACAGCCGGCCCCGTCCGGTGGCGTAGGCGGCCCGGATGCCGGACCGGCCCATGATGATGCCCTTGGTGGGGAAATCGGGGCCGCTGATGTGCTCCATCAGGTCGGAGAGGGTGGCTTCGGGGTGATCCAGCACGCAGATGGCGGCGTTGATGACCTCGGTCAGGTTGTGGGGCGGAATGTTGGTGGCCATACCCACGGCAATGCCCGCCGAGCCGTTGACCAGCAGGTTGGGAAAGCGGCTGGGCAGCACCCGGGGCTCCTTGCGGCTCTCGTCAAAGTTGGGGTCCCAGTCCACGGTCTCCTTGTCAATGTCGCGGAGCATTTCGTCGGCGATTTTGGCCATACGTGCCTCGGTATAACGGTAGGCGGCGGGGGGATCGCCGTCCACCGAACCGAAGTTGCCGTGGCCGTCCACCAGGGGATAGCGCATGGAGAAATCCTGGGCCAGACGGACCAGGGCGTCGTAGACCGACGCGTCGCCGTGGGGGTGGTATTTGCCCAGCACGTCGCCCACGCAGGTGGCGGACTTTTTGAAGGGCTTGTCGGCGGTGAGCCCGCTCTCATACATGGAGTAGAGGATGCGCCGGTGGACCGGCTTGAGGCCGTCCCGCACGTCGGGCAGGGCGCGGCTCTTGATGACCGACATGGCATACTCGATATAGGATTTCTCCATCTCGCTCACCAGGGGCGAGGTGACGATGTGCTGATCCGGATACCGGATCTCCTCCGGATCGTACTGTGGCTTTTTACTCATGAATCTGCCTCACTTTGCTATGTTGAGAGTGAGGAGTGAAGAGTTGAGCGTGAAGATACGGTGTCCGGCTGCGCCGGACGAATCTAACATCATTCGCCGAAGGCGAATACCATATCTTCACACTTCACTCTCCTATCTCCACTCTAAAAAATCAGTAGTCCAGGTTGACCGCGTATTTGGCGTTGCGCTCGATAAACTCCTTGCGGGGCTCCACCTTCTCGCCCATGAGGACGGTGAAGGTCTGATCGGCCCGGACGGCGTCGTCCAGCTCGATGCGCTTGAGGGTGCGGCGCTCCGGGTCCATGGTTGTCTCCCACAGCTCGTGGGGGTTCATCTCGCCCAGGCCCTTGAAGCGGGAGATGTCCACCTTGGCGTTGGGGTTGTCTCCCCGCAGCTCGGCGGCGATGCGCTCCCGCTCGGCGTCGTCGTAGGCCACCCGCACCGTCTTGCCCCGGGTGAGCTTGAAGAGGGGGGGTACGGCGGCGTAAACGTAGCCGTGCTCGATGAGGGGCCGCATAAAGCGGAAGAAGAAGGTCAAAAGCAGGGTGCGGATGTGGGCGCCGTCCACGTCGGCATCGGCCATGATGATGACCTTGTGGTAACGGAGCTTGGAAAGGTCGAACTCGTCGCCGATGCCCGCCCCCAGGGCGGTGATGACAGGGGTGAGCTTATCGTTGCCGTAGACCTTGTCGGCCCGGGCCTTTTCCACGTTTAACATTTTGCCCCACAGGGGGAGGATGGCCTGGAAGCGGGAGTCCCGGCCTTGGGTGGCCGAGCCGCCGGCGGAATCGCCCTCGACGATATAGAGCTCGGTGAGCTCGGGGTTGACCTCGTTGCAGTCCCGGAGCTTATCGGGCATGGCGGCGCCGCCCAGCGCCGTCTTTCTGCGGATAGACTCCCGGGCCTTGCGGGCCGCCTCTCTGGCCCGGTTGGCCATTAACGCCTTTTCCAAAATGGCTTTGCCCACCGCCGGGTTTTCCTCCAGATACTCGGTGAGCTTTTCGGTCATAATATTGTTGACCAGAGTGCGCATCTCGCTGTTGCCCAGCTTGGCCTTGGTCTGGCCCTCGAACTGAGCCTCGGTGAGCTTGACCGAGATGACGCAGGCGATGCCCTCCCGGCAGTCCTCGCCGGAGACCTTTTCGTCCTCCTTCAGGAGCTTCATTTTCTTTCCGTAGTTATTGAGCACCGTGGTCAGCGCCCGCTTGAAGCCCTCTTCGTGCATACCGCCCTCGGGGGTGTGGACGTTGTTGGCGAAGGAGACGATGGTCTCGTTATAGCCGTCGTTATACTGGAAGGCGATCTCCGCCATGGAGTCCTCCCGCTGGCCCGCCATGTAGATGACGTCGGGGTGGATGGGGTCCTTGGAGCGGTTGATAAAGGAGACGAACTCCCGGATGCCGCCGGCGTAGTGCATGGTGTCCTCCTGCTCCTTGCCGGCCCGCCGGTCCACCGTGCGGATGCGCACCCCGGCGTTAAGGAAGGCCTCCTCCCGCATCCGGGTATGGAGGGTCTCATAGTCGTAGACGGTGTCCTCGAACATGTCGGGGTCCGGCTTGAAGGAGACGGTGGTGCCGTGGCGTTCGGTCTCCCCCACCACCGTCATGGGCTGGGTGACATTGCCCCGAGAAAACTTCATCTCATAGATTTTGCCGTCCTTGTGGACCTGGACGGTGAGCCACTCGGACAGGGCGTTGACCACGCTGGCGCCCACGCCGTGGAGGCCGCCGGAGACCTTATAGCCGCCGCCGCCGAACTTGCCGCCGGCGTGGAGGATGGTAAAGACTACCTCCAGGGCGGGCTTGCCGGTCTGGGGCTGGATGTCCACCGGGATGCCGCGTCCGTTGTCGGTGACTGTGATGATATCTCCCTCTCCGATGGTGACGGAAATATCGTCACAATAGCCGGCAAGGGCTTCGTCGATGGAGTTGTCCACGATCTCGTAGACCAGATGGTGGAGGCCGGAGGAGGAGGTGGACCCGATATACATACCGGGCCGCTTGCGCACCGCCTCCAGCCCCTCCAGCACCTGGATCTCCGAGCCGGTATACTCATGCTCCACCTGGGTGGATTGCAATTCCAGTTCTTCTGCCATAGATTTGATAACCTCCGCTTTTTCTCAGCGCAATGCTTTATTCCATGTCGTCGTCATACTCATCCTGGTCGCCGTCGTCCACCAGCTCGGTGGTGCGCATCCGGCGCTCCTCCTTCACCCGCTCCACCTCGCGGAAAATGGCCTCCTTGACCTCTCTGGGGTTTTTGATGTTGATAAGGTCCAGATGGGGGGTGGTCTTGTCGGAGGAGTGGACGCATACCGTGCCCACCCCAAAGATCCGCTGACCCAGGCTGCGCCGTACCTCCAGGTCCCGCACCCGGTAGAGGAGGACCTCCTCCTCCTTCAGGTTCAGCAGGCCCGTCTCCCGAAAGAGCCGGTCCTCGGTGAGGGTGTACTTGGTAAAGGTGATGGGCAGACCCAGGATGCGCTTCCTGTCCTGCCAGATGCCATTGATGCCTTTCATTCGGGTAAACCTCCTATGGAACTCCCTCTGACGCCCGCCGGGCCAAGGTGGCCGGCGAAAGCTGGGAGAGATAAATCACGCTCTTTCCTGCCCGGCGGCAGAGCACGAAGGAACGGGGCAGTTCCTCCGAGATGTTGACCACCCGTCCCTCCCGCTGGGCCTGGGCCAGAAAAGCCCGGGTGCGGTGGGACCAGGTGGTGTTGTCCAGATCAAAAATGCCCACCACTTCCCGCAGGGGCACCACCACCGACTGACCCAAATGGAGATACATACGCTACTCCTTTTTGACGGCCTTTCGGCTGTCCGCCCAGGCCCGGAGCCGGCCCGCCAGGGTGTCCGCCGCCCACAGCAAGAGCCCGTATACCACCCAATAGAGGCAAATGCCCCACACGGGGAACCATTGGCTCTCCAGTCCCAGCCCCCATACGCTCCACACCAGGCCGATCACGCCAAATCCGGCGGGAATCCAGCGGGCCGCTTTTCCCCCCCGGGAGAAAAAGCGAATCAACGCCTGGACCAGCGGTCCCAGCCAGAGTGGGATGGCAAAAACAGCGATCATGGCCGCCAGCGTCCCCACGGCCATGAGACCGATCAGCAGATGAAACATCGCTCCGCCTCCTTTATTCCGGTTCCAGCCTGCCCGCCCGGATGTGAAAGGTACGGGCCCGCTGGAGCTGGTCGATGAGCTCCTCTTCACAGCAGGTAATGAACACCTGGCCGCCGTCGATGCGTTCCAGCACAAAGGCCCGGCGGCGGCTGTCCAGCTCGGACAATACGTCGTCCAGCAGCAGCACCGGCCACTCCCCCATGTCCTGCTGGTGGAGCTCCCGCTCGGCCAGCTTCAGGGAGAGGGCCGCCGTGCGGGTCTGGCCCTGGGAGGCGAACTGCTTGGCGCTTCTGCCGTCGATGTCCACCACCAGGTCGTCTTTGTGGGGGCCGGAGAGGCACTGCCGCGCCTCCAGCTCGGCCCGGCGGTGGCTGGCCATGTGGTCCAGCAGCTGGGGGTACAGGGCGGCGCTGGGCGCCTGGGGATCGGTGACGGTCTTTACCGTCTGGTAGGAGAGGTCCATCCGCTCCCGGCCGCCGGAAAAGTCGGCGTGAATGGCGCCGGCCCGCTGGGTCAGAGCCCGGATGAACCGGGCCCGGTGGTGGATGAGGATGGCGCCGCAGCGGGCCATCCGGTCGCTGAAATCGTCCAGCAGCTCCAGGAGGGAGGGTTTTTCCTCCCAGTCCCGCAAAATACGGGTCTTATGCTCGTAAAGCCGGTGGTATTCGGCCAGGGCGGCGGCGTACCGGGGCCGCAGCTGGCACAGGGAGACGTCCAAAAACCGCCGTCTCTCCCCGCTGCCCGCCCGGATGAGGGAGAGATCCTCCGGGCAGAAGAGGACGGTCCGCAAAATGCCGGACAGCTCCCCCGCCGTTTTGAGGGGCACCCCGTTGGCGGTCAGCTTTCTTCTCCGTCCCCGGAACAGAAGGGCCTCCACCCGAAACTCCCGCCCCCGGCTCTCCAGCCGGGAGCGTACCGCGCCGTGGTCGGCGTCAAAGGAGAGGAGCTCCTTGTCTCCCCGGGTGCGGTGGGACCGGGCCCCGGACAGATAACCCACCGCTTCCAGCAGATTGGTCTTGCCCTGGGCGTTTTCCCCATGAATCACGTTGACGCCCGGATCAAAGTCCACCCGCAGGGCCTGGTAATTGCGAAAGTGCTCCAGTTCCAGATCGTGGACCGTCATTGTACCTTCAGGTGATACTTGCCCACCAATACCTCGTCGCCCGGCCGGAGTTTTTTGCCTCTCATGGTGCAAATTTCGCCGTTGACCTGGACCAGGCTGTCCTGGATGATGTTCTTGGCCTCGCCACCGGTGGACACCGCCCCGGCAAATTTCAAAAACGCCTCGAGTTTAATAAACTCGGTGCTGATTTTTACTTCCTTCACTTCCATGGTATAATTATTCACCCGCTTTCAGCCGCACCGGCAGGACCATATACAGAAAGTTTTCATCTCCCTCGGCGGGCAAAATCACGCAGGGGGACACGCTGGTGGTCAGTTCCAGCCGGACCCGGTCGGCGGGGGCGGCTTTCAGGGCGTCCATCAGATAGCGGTTGTTGAAGCCGATCTCCAGACCGTTGCCGGTGCCCTCGATGGGGCATTGGTCGGCGGCGTCGCCGATGGCGGTTTTGGTGCGGATTTTCAACACATTATCGTCAAAAATGCAGTGAAGGGGGCTTTTCAGCTTCTCATTGATCATCAAAGATACCCGGTCGATGGAGGCCAGGAGGCTGCGGGTGTCGGCGGTGACGTGGATGGAGTTGTTGCGGGGGATGGCCTGGCGGTAGGCCAAAAACTCCCCTTCCAGCCTGCGGGACACCAAAATGGTGCTGCCCACCTTGAACATGACGTGTTTCGCGCCCTGGGTCACGGCGGCGGGCTCCTCCACCGGGCCGCAGATTTTCTCCACCTCGGAGAGGGCGGCGCCGGGGACTACGAAGGAAAAGCTTTCGCTTCCTTCTTTTCCCAGTACGGCCTCCCGCCGGAGCGCCAGCCGGAAGCCGTCCACCGCCACCATAGTGAGCCCTCCGGCGTTGACTTCAAAGAGAGCCCCGGTGTGGATGGGCCGGCTTTCGTTGTCGCTGACTGCGAAAATGGTTTGCGAAATCATGGATTTCAGCTTATTTTGCTGAATCGTAAGGGAATTTTGGTACTCGACGGTGGGCAGCTCGGGGAATTCCTCCGGGTCGGTGCCCAGGATGTTAAATTCGCTCATGCCGCATTTGATGTTGACCATATAGTTGGTGGCGGAAAAAATAACCAGGTCGTCGGGGAGTTTGCGGACGATTTCGCCGAAGAGCCGGGCGCTGAGGACCAGGGAGCCGCCGCTTTCAATGTCGGCGGGGACGGAGGTGCGGATACCGGTTTCCAGATTATAACCGGTGAGTTTCAGATTCTGGTCCGCTTCCAATAAAATTCCTTCCAGCGCCGGAATGGAGCTCTTTGGAGACACGGCGCGGGAGGTTGTGCTGATGGCTGCCTGAAGAAGTGCTTTTTCGCAGGAGAATTTCATATATGGTAGACCTCCGTTTCATACTGTGGGCTGCGGGGAGAGAGAGGAGAGGATAAAATTTAGTCGTAATAGCCGTAGGGGAAAATTATGTGGAAAAGTGGACAAGTTCTTACTGCCGCAAGGTTTTTCGCGTCCACAGGGGTTGTGGACAAAATCGGGGCTTTTTTGCGCTTTCCTGAAAATTCCAGACAGCTTCCACCGGTCGGTTTCCACATTTCCACAAAAGCCCGTGGATTTCCACATTTTCCGTGTCCGCTGTCGGCGGACAGTGCGTTGGGGGCGGACGGCGGGTCAGTTGTCGTAATGGGCGTTGATGTTGGCGTTGATATCCTTGATGATCTCGGCGATTTCCGGGTTGGTTTTCATAAGCTTTTCCACCCGGTCGATGGAGTGCATTACGGTGGTGTGGTCCCGGCCCTCAAATTCCTTGCCGATCTCCTTCAAAGAGAGGTTGGTCATCCGCCGAATCTGGTACATGGCGATCTGCCGGGCCAGGGCGGTGTCCTTGGTGCGGCCCTGGCCCCGGATGGCGTCGGTGTCCAGGTTATAAAATTTGGCCACTTCCTCGATGATGACATCGGGAGAGGGCAAAAATTCCGCCTTGTCCTTGCACATATCCCGTACCGTACGGATGACCGTGTCCACATCCACGCTCTCCCCCATCAGCTCCTGAAAGGCCAGAATTTTGTTGACGGTGCCCTCAATCTGGCGGACGTTGGAGGTGATGTTGTCGGCAATGTACTGGAGGACCGGTTCGGGCAGGTTGATGCCCCGGCGGATGGCCTTGTTTTTGATGATGGCCACCCGGGTCTCGTAGTCGGGGGGCTGGATGTCCACCGGCAGGCCCCATTCAAAGCGGGTGCGCAGCCGGTCGTCCAGGCGGAGCATTTCCTTCGGGGGGCGGTCGGCGGTGAATACGATCTGCCGGCCGGCTTCGTAGAGGGTGTTGAAGGTGTGGAACATCTCCTCCTGAGAGGATTCCCGGCCGGCGATGAACTGGACGTCGTCCATCAAAAAGACGTCGGCGGAGCGGTATTTGTTGCGGAATTCCGGGTTTCTGCCCTCCCGGATGGCCTGAATCAGGTCGTTGGTGAAGGCGTCGCCCTTGATGTACACCACCCGGAATTCGGGGTGGGTCCGGTGGATGGTGTGGGCGATGGCGTAGAGGAGATGGGTTTTGCCCAGGCCCGACTCCCCGTAGATAAAGAGGGGGTTATAGCTGTGGGCCGGCTTTTCGGCCACCGCCCGGGCGGCGGCGTAGGCCATTTTATTGGAGGAGCCCACCACGAAGCGCTCAAAGGTATAGTCCTCGGTGCCGGGCAGGAAATTATCGTCGGCGGGGGGCTGGTTGGCGGCGGTAAAGCGCTCCAGCTCCCCTTCTCCCAGGACCAAAACGTCCAGATCGGCGGAAAAGAGCTCGTGGAGGGCCTTTTGGATGGCGGGCAGGTAACGGGAGAGGATGATATCCCGCTTGAAATTGGACGGGGTGTAGAGGACAAACTGCTTGGCGTCCAGGGAGACCGCCTTGGCGTCGTCGAACCAGGTGTTGATGGTGGTGGCGGTCATATCCGCCTCCATCAGCTTGAGGACCATCGCCCATACGTCGGCCGGTGAATTCATAAGAGAGACCACCCCTTGCGAAGTAAGCGTCCTGCCGGCGCAGGGCACACTCCGAGATATAATGAGACAGTATATTATACCAAAAAATCAGCTCTGGTGCAACGACGGTGGAGAAATTAAAAGGATTTACCGCCTTCCGGTCCGGTCTTTCCACCGGATTTCCATGAAATGTGGAAAAAAGAAAAATTTTTGGCGCAAAAGCGGTAAAAATATGGTTGACAGCTCCTTTTCTTATGGGCTATAATACAGGTTGCCCCATGGTCTCATGGGGTGTAAAGCAGTTTTCCTTTTTTTGACGACCGCGGCCATTTGGCCGTTGTGGTGGACGGGCGCGAGCCTGTCGCATTCTGTGTACAGGAGGTGTACCGAAAATGGTTCGTACCTATCAGCCCAAGAAGCGTCAGCGCTCCAAAGTGCACGGCTTCCGCAAGCGTATGGCTACCGCCAACGGCCGCAAGGTTCTGGCGCGCCGTCGTGCCAAAGGCCGCGCCCGTCTGACCCACTGAGCGCGGGTCATGCCGTGTCTGTCACGGAGTGAAGTCGGGATCGCGTCATAAGCAGAAACAAGAGGGGCGGGGGAGCGTAATCCCACCGCCCCTGCGTAGCATATGGGGAAAAGTCAGGCCGGAGGCGGATTTTTTGTGAAGAACACCTGTGCAATCAAGCAAAATCATATCTTCCGCCGGCTGTACAGCAAGGGCAAGTCGGCGGTGAGTCCCTGCGTGGCGGTTTACTGCCGCAAAAACGGGCGGAACCAGAACCGGCTGGGCATTACGGTGGGCGCCAAGGTGGGCAAAGCCGTGGTGCGCAACCGGGTCCGCCGCCGTATCCGGGAGGCCTACCGCATCCATGAGGACCGGCTGGTCTTGGGCTACGACATCGTGGTGGTGGCCCGGACGCGCTGCGCCTTCTGCCGTTACGGCGAGGTGGAGCGCCATCTGCTCCGCTGCCTGGACCGGCTGCACCTGCGGACCAAGGACGCGCCATGAAACAGCTGCTGCTGGCCCTGCTCCGCTTTTACCGCCGGGAGATCTCCCCCCTCCATCCCCCCTGCTGCCGCTTCATCCCCACCTGCTCGGCCTACGCCCTGGAGGCGGTGGAGAAATACGGCGCCTGCAAGGGGGGCTGGCTGGCGCTGCGCCGTTTGCTGCGCTGCCACCCCTTTCATAAGCAAAAAAGCATCGAATATGACCCCGTCCCGTAACCGCTCCTGCGCCGCGGCCTCCCAGGCTACAACACTCACTTTGGAGGCAGTCTTATGAAAATTCTTCTCACCCCCTTTATCTGGGTGCTGAACTTCTTCTACAGCCTGACGGGCAGCTACGGTCTGGCCCTGATCCTCTTCGCCCTGGTGGTCAAGATCATTTTGTACCCCTTTCAGCTCAAGGGCAAGAAGAGCATGATCCAGATGAATATGCTCAACGGCCAGATGCAGAAGCTGCAAAAGCAGTACGCCAAAAACCAGCAGAAATACCAGGAAGAGGTCCAGAAGCTCTATGAGCGGGAGGGCGTCAACCCCATGAGCGGCTGCTTGTGGTCCTTTGTCCCCATTCTGATCCTCATTCCCCTTTACGCCATCATCCGTGAGCCTCTGGTTTACCTGATGAATGTGAGCGCCGACCAGCTGGCCGGCATTGCCGAGGTGGTCAACTGGTCCAGCCAGGCCGTGGCCAACGGCTGGATCAAGGAAGCGGCTGACTTTGCCAACACCGGCTACAATCAGCTCTATCTGGCCTCCCTTATCACCCCTGAAAACCTGGCCGCCGTGCAGGCCGCCGTGGGCGAGGCCGGCAGCCAGATCTTTTCCATCAACTTCAATTTTCTGGGCCTCATTGACCTGTCCCAGATTCCCCAGCTCCAGTTCTGGACCGTGGCGGGCGGCTTTTGGCTGTTCCTCCTGCCTGTGATCTCCGCCGTCAGCGGTCTGGTCATGTCCTTCATCTCCATGCGCACCAACGCCGTTAACCGGCAGTCCGCCGACGCGGCCAACAACGCCAGCATGAAGTCCATGATGATCGTCACGCCCCTCATTTCCCTGTGGATCGGCTTCTCCATGCCCGCCGCCCTGTGTCTTTACTGGGTGGCCCAGAACCTGCTGAGCATGGTTACCGAGTTTATCAGCGGTAAGGTGCTCAAGAAAGACTATGAAGAGGCCGCCCGCAAGCAGGCCGAGCGGGAAGAGCGGGAAAAGGAAGAGGAAAAGGAGCGCCGCCGTCAGGCCGCCGAGGAGCGGGCCCGCCGGATGGAAGAGGCCAAGAACGCCAAGGGCAAAAAGAAAAAGGAGCTCTTGGAGGAGCTCAACGAGAAGGAGAAGGGCGACGCCGCCGTGATCGCGGTGAGCGGCGTGGGAATGCGGGCCTATGCCCGGGGCCGTGCCTACGACCCCAACCGCTTCTCCCCCGACGGCCCCACCCCCTACACCGACCCCGATGTGGCCGCCCGTGCGGCCGCTGCCGAGGCCCAGGTAGAGGAGAAAAAGGGCGGTCTTTTCTCCCGCAAGAAAAAAGACGACGGCAAGGAGTGAGCACCGATGCTGAAATGGATTGAAAGTACCGGCAAGACCGAGGACGCAGCCATCCAGGCCGCGCTGGAGCAGCTGGGCCTGGACCGGGACGAGGTCATGGTGGAGTTGCTGGAGCGGGCGAAGAGCGGCTTTCTGGGTATCGGCAGCTGTCCGGCCAAGGTAAGAGTCACCTACGAAGCCCCCGACGAACCGGAGGTCCCCGCCGCGCCGGTCCAGCCCGCGCCCGCGGAGCCGGAGCAGGCGGCGCCCGTCCAGGAGCCCACCGCGGTCCAGGAGAGCGCCCCGGTCCGGGAGACCGTGGCCGTCGAGGAGACCGCCCCGGCCCAGGACGACGAGGTGGCCCAGCGGATCGAGCGCTTCCTCACCGGGCTGCTGGCCCATATGGGCGCCCAGGCAAAGCCCGTCATCACCGTGGACGAGCGGGGCAGCTACGCTGTGGAGCTGGTGGGCGACCGGCTGGGGGCCCTCATCGGCCGCCGGGGCGAGACCCTGGACGCCATCCAGCAGCTGACGGTCTACTCGGTCAACCGCAACCTGAGCCACCGGGTGCGTATCCATGTGGACGCCGAGGGCTACCGGGCCAAGCGGGAGGAGTCCCTGGTCCGTCTGGCCCGCAAGGTGGCGGGCAAGGTGGTGCGTTACCGCCGGAACGTCACCCTGGAGCCCATGAACGCCTATGAGCGCCATGTGATCCACACCGCCCTTCAGGACTACCCCGACGTGACCACCTACTCGGTGGGCACCGAGCCCAACCGCCGTACCGTGGTGGCGTACAGCCGGGAGCAGGTCCAGAAGCGCTGATCCCCTTTTTCCACCGCAGATTCCGCGGCTGGTCCCATTGTCAGGACTGGCCGCGGTATTTTTTTGCCCACCGCCTCTTGCAAAACTGGAACATACGCTCTATAATAATTTTAGAACACAAGTTCCAAATCCTTTGGGAAAGGAGCGCATGGGCAATGGAAATGCGGTTTGTCAGTGTGGAGGCGCGTCGTCAGTCCGGGGAGGATCGGGTGGTATGCGTTTGCCCGGCCCGCCGGGGCGGCGGAAAGGTGCTGGACCTGGAGGATTACCGGCGGCGGTATGGTCTGGCAGAAGAGGAGCCGTATGAGGAACTGCCCGAGGGGACGGCAGAACGGCCCATGAGCTGGCGGGAGCGGGTGGCCTGGCTGGCGGAGCTCACGGCCACGGTGTCGGTGGCGCTGATGGCCGGCGGCGTGCTGGCGCTGTTCTGGCTGGGATAGGAAGAGTGCGCCCGGGACCAGTGGAAACCCCGGACTGACATAAGCCAGTCCGGGGTTTTGTCCAGCGTTCTTTGCCGGCATTGTTTTGCGAAAAGTTAGCAGTTGAGCGTTTTATGGAAGCTTTCTTTGGCGGCACTGTTTTGCGAAAAGTTGGCAGTTGAGCGTTTTATGGAAGCTTTCTTTGGCGGCATTGTTTTGCGAAAAGTTGGCAGTTGAGCGTTTTATGGAAGCTTTCTTTGCCTACTTTCTTTCTCGAAAGAAAGTAGGTATTTTTGGCGAGTAGCAATGCCGCCGCGAATGTGGCGTTCCGCCTTGTTCTCGTCCAATACCGCCTTTACCTGTACGTAGAGGGGGCGATTGAACCCGGGCAGCCGTTCACTGATGTCTTTATGTTTCGTCGTGACGAATTAGAACGGTTTCGTCCAGGCCCAAATCACCGAACAGGCGCAGATAAATGTCTACATTCCCGTCCTTGTCCACCTCGATTTTCTGGATGATCCGCTTGAGCTGGGCGTTGGTCATCTGCCGCACATCGGTGATGTCCTCAATTTCTTTGAAAGTTTGTTGCAGGACGCCTTCCAGCTGCTCACCTTTTGTCAGATGGTAAGACACCATTTTCAGCTCGTTTTCCAGCCGCTCGATCTCTTTCCGCATCCCGCCGATCTTATCATTGAGTTCCTCGCGGGAGATTAAATCGTCGGCGTACATATCCATATATTTTTGCCGTATCTTTTGCAGTCTGGCAAGCTGGGCGGTCAGTTCCTTTTCATAGTTTAGGTTTTCATCCTTTGCCTTGTAGACCCGCTGGAATTCCCCCACTACATAGCGGATGACATTTTTCTTTGCTTTCAGCAACCCGGCGAAATATTCCTGCAAAACATCAATGAGTTCATCCTCGTCTACCGTCACGGCGTTGGGACAGCTATCTGCCCCTTTGCCATTGTGGCCGGAGCAGACCCAACGGACATAGGTGTTTTTGTAAGTGCGGACGGTCCGCCGGAAGGACCAGCCGCACTCCTTGCACTTGATGAGGGTGGAAAACAGATATTTGTTGCTTTGCCGTTCCTTGTCCACCTTGAACGCTTTGCCGCGGGACTGCATGATCTGCTGGGCCCGCTCAAAGGTTTCCGGGTCAATGATCCGCAGGTCTGGCCGCTCCACCACCATCCATTCCGAAGCGTCCTTGTCCGCCCGTTGGCCGGTTAAAAAGTCGGTCACTTCCTGCTTGCCGTTGATGATTTTCCCGGTATAGAGTTCGTTGGTCAGGATGCGGCAGACACCGTTCTGGCTCCATTGGCAGTTCCGCTTTGTCCGCAGGCCGCGCTCATTGAGGAAGATAGAGATTTTTGCCGCCCCATAGCCGTCCTTAATATACCACTCATAAATCTGGCGGACAACTGCCGCTTCCTCCTCGTTGATTGCGAGGTTGAAGTAATCCCCGATGGTCTTATCATACCCGTAGACGATGTTGGGGACTCTTCCCTTCTCAGCGTTCATTTTCTTGCCGAATTTCACCCGCTTGGAGGTATTGGCACTCTCCTCCTGGGCCAGGGCCCCGAAGATCGTCAGCACAAATTCGCTGTTGCCCATACTGGTCATGTTGGCGGTCAAAAACTGGGTTTCGATTCCCAACGCTTTCAGCTTGCGGACATTTTGCAAAAGGTCAACGGTATTTCTGGCAAAACGGGAGATGTCCTTGACCACCACCATGTCAAACAGGCCGTGCTCTGCATCCGCCATCATCCGCAGGAACTCCTTGCGGTTCTTGATTTTGGTACCGGAAATGCCCTCGTCAGCATACAGGCGCACAAGGTTATCTCCGGTACGCTGTGTATATTCCGCAAAAAAGGCTTTCTGTACCTCCAGACTATTAAGCTGATCTTCCTTGTCGGTGGACACCCGGCAGTAAGCGGCGATGTTCATGGCAGACCTCCCGGTTATATCTGTATCGTTCTATTACATCTTTATTATATCACAGAAAGTGTAAATGTAAACAGGGAAAAGCACCCTGTGTGCTTCACACAAGGTGCTTTCGCTGTTCTTCCTCAATCTGTCTATCGGCGCTTTGCTGGATGGCCTGTTCCACTTTTGATGTGTTAGCTTCGATCAATACCTTCAGCAGGTAATTGGCGGCTGTTTCCGCTGTGTTGGGATTATGGAAGCGGTAATTTAGCTTTCGCTTTTTCATGATGAAACGCCGCCTCCTCTCTGCCTGTTTTCTTTTCCATCTCTATGAGAAGTTCTGCCAAAATATCCCTGCTAAATATTCCGTACCTCCGCAAATCAGAAAGGCCAGGCAAAGGGAGCCAGCAACGAAGTCTGGCAACGGACTCCGAAAAACTTGCAACCAATCGTCTGACCATCGTTTCTTACTTTTCAAATTTTCTTGTAAAATCTCGTTGCTTTCGTTGTCAGATAACAAATGCCCGCCGAAAGCCTCGTTTTACGGGTATTTACCGTGTTCACACCCCCCATTTTTATGACAACAAAGTCAGCAACCAACCGACAACCAACCGGGCAACAAGCCCTGTAAATCAGGCAATCCACTCCTTTGGCAGTTCCAGCTGATGGACTTCTTCCTCACTAAGCTCCACAAATCCACTTTCGTTGCCGGGCAGTTCGTTGCCGGAAATCTCCCTTTCCCAGCCACGCTGCCGCCCATATCCAGCAAACATCCGGGGGTTAGAAAAAGGCTTCCAGCCGGTCACCACCGTGTTCATGATCTCGTTGATATTGTGCAGCTGCCAACGCTTCGGCTCCTCAAAGGCGTGTCCCAACGCTTCCTTGAATAGCTGCTTGGAGCAAACCACATTGCCGGTGTAGTGTTCCAGGAAGCCCTGAATTTGCCCGGCTTCGGTATCCTCCGGCATGAAGTCCTTCTGGACTTCCACCAACTGCTTTTGAATCTCCTTTGAAAATTTCATGGAATACTCGCCGCTGCGGTAAATGGTCATAGCCTCCGCCCACACCTGCAACAGATATTCCCTGGAAACAGCTTCATCCTCCAGAATGTGAACCTCCGCTTTCTCCGGGTAAATCATCACTGGTAGGAACCGCCGGTTTCCGGCTCGATCAAGGGGTAAGAAGTCCAGCGTGTTGGAGGAACCGCCGAACACACACTGCCGCAGACGGTCTTTGGGCTGGGATTCATAGGGTGTGCGATAGGTTTCCTTTTGGCGGCTGATAAAGGAGCGGATCTCCTCGATACTCTTGGCGTTGCTGGTGGCCAGCATCTCTGACATCTCGATGATCCAGTGGCCTTGCAGCTTGGCAAACACCTTGTCGTCATCCAGCTTTTTTAGGTCGTCGGAGAACCACTCATCCTGTATCGCCAGGAATCGAAAGAAGGTGGACTTTCCGGCTCCCTGACCGCCCACCAGACAGAGCAGCTCCTCATACTTGGAGCCTGGATGAAATACCCGACGGATGGCTCCCAGCAGGAAGTGCTTGAGCATTTCTTCCACATAGTCGCTCTCGTCTGCTCCCAGAAAATGATGCAGGCAAGAGCGTATCCGGGGCTTGTCGTCCCACAACAGACTGTTCAGCACATCCTGAATGGGGTGATAACAGTTTTCGTTTGCCACGATGGAGAGCGACGCTATCAGCTTCTTTTCACTGGTCAAACCATAGTTCTGCTCAAAGTAAAGGAGCAGATATTTGACATCGGTATCAGTCAAGGCGCTGGTGCTTCTGCGCCAGCCCAAATCCCGCACAATGTCCACACGGTCGGTCAGCAGATTTAGTCGGATAGCCCCCCGCAAAAGCGGATCTTGGCAAAACACCGTGCGGCAATTTCCAATGGTGTTAGCTGGTTGTCCTTTTTCCGTCGTGGAAAGGCTTTCCCGCACTTCATCAACGGTCAATTTCTCACTTTCGGCCTGCTGGGTTGCAGGCACTAAACTCTGCGATTCGCTGTTCAATGCTTCTCACCTCCTCAAGAGAAAAGCATCTGATTTCTTCGCAAAATCAGATGCCTTAAAGCTCCATATCCTGTTTTCGCTGCTGTTGCTTTTTCCGGTTTGCTTCCCGCTGTGCGCTGTCCTGTTTGGATTTATTCAGAAAAGCAAGAATGGATTCTTTTGCCTTTTCCTGAATCTGCTGTTTGCCAGCCTGCTTGACCTCCGGCTGCATCAGCTTCTTCTGGATTTTTGTCAGCGCAGACTGCATGGCATTTTTGATTTTGGAGATTACTCCATCCAGCCGGGCAGCGGCATACTCACGCTCTTTTTGCGGCGCTTTCCGTTCCGGCGAGAGAACCCAGTTTTTCGTTTCTTCCACCAACCGGAGATCCTCCTTGTGGGTCTCCTGCCGAGCGGTATCAGTCACAACCTCCACCGCCTTGTCATAGGCAATATCCGAAACTTCCTCCACCAGTGTTTCCACATCCTCGATTTTCAGGGTCAGCTCCTCCAGCTTTTGTTCCTGAGCCGCCAGCTGCTCCTTTTGCTTCATCAGAATGTAGTCCTGCTTTTCCAGATACGCCCGCCCGCCATAGGACGGCTCCTGCTCCAGATGAACCCCATGTTTGAGGCTGATGTCAAAGAGCATCGTCCGGCATACTGCATCAAAAGTCTGTTTTCGGTTGTTGTGTTTGCCCTTGGGTTTACTCGGATCAGGCAATTCAAAGCCCAGTTCCTCCAGCGCCTTTTCCTGCTGGGGGCACAACTCCCCATACCGGTTTTTGCAGTCAAACACATGGCGCTCATGGATGTGGGGCGTACCCTCATCCAGATGCAGCGCCCAGTCCAGAATGTGGATATGGGAACCAAAGCGCCGTTCAAACTCCTCGTAAAATTCGCTGACAATGAGTGCCAGAGTACCCGGTGGAACGGATTCTTCCATGGTGCCAATCTGGTAAATACTTTCCTCTGGGCAGGTCTTGTTGTTTTTCAAAAGATCTTCCACCGTGCGGTTGCGCTCGGTGTGTCGTGTTTTCTCGTTCCGGGCATTCTGGGCATCCACATGGTCGGAATAATGCTCGTAGTAATACATCCGCTCAATTTCTTCAAAGCTGAAATCCGGCTGTTCCGGGTTCTCCCGAAGTTCGGGGGTAGTGAAGCCACGGTAGCAGTCCCAGTACACATTTTTCTTGGCTCGCTGGGCATCAATGTGTTCGCTGTTTTCCATATCAAGCCGACGGTCATTGTGCCGGGGATTATAGGTGCCATGCTTGCCGGAGCGTCCGTTGTGCCGTGTCAGTTTCAATTTTCATCCCTCCATTCTCCGTTGATTTTTCCCGAAGGGGAGCAGCGGCGAAGCCGCTAAACCTGCGGATTTCTGCGTCAGGTAATACCCAGTATGAGTTGACGCAAGGCATCAACTCTCCCTGGGCAAGGCGTTTCACCCTTGACCCGATGGGGCGGCTGCCCTCAACCCGCCAATGGGCTTTGCCCCTTGACCCCAACAGGGCGCTGCGCCCCTGTACCCAGCACAAAGGGCTTGCCGCCCTCTGTACTCCTGCCCGGAGAAGCTGACTTCCAACACTTGTACGGTTTCTGTCAGCTCCTCCGGCTCTGAATGCTCCTTTTGTCGCATTTCCCGGCAGGGTGATGCAGGGGTATCCCGTTACCAATTCACCGCAAAATACCGGGTGCAGACCCGCTATTTTCCTGTAAATTGACCCGGTTTCAGGCGCTCTTCTTGTCCGTCCGCAAGACCTGAAATCCGTGCTGTTTGGCGTATTCTCTGGCAGCCGCCAACCTCTCCTCACTGTACGGCGGTACCAGACGGATGGACAGGCGGGACTTGTCCATCACATAGGTCACACTGCCCTCAGTGGTGCTGCGCTCCAACCGGCACAGCTGGGGATACTTGCGGCTGAACTCGGCCAGCCTGCGCTTCAGATCGGCGTTGAAGGTGTAGATACTGGCGGTGTCCTCCGCCTCGTTCCAGTTGATGATGGTTTCTTTCTCATACTTAGACAGCTTCGTCATACAGATCCTCCTCATAGTCGGTGTTTTCCTTTGCCAAACGCAGGCGGCGCTTGGCACGGTAATACTCGTCCATCTCCGTACGGAGCTGATGATAAAAGCCGGTGTACCAGCTTTCTGCCATCTCCGTTTCCATCTTCCGGGCCAGCTCCAGCATCCGATGTTTGGCCTGAGGGTCAACGGTTAAGGCGGTCAGCCATTTCAACCGTGTCACCGTGTTGTGGTGGTTGGGACAGGCAAAGTCGTACAGTACTTTCTTTTCCCGGATACTCAACTTCATAAAAATCAACCTCCTAAAAGTTTATTTTCCATGTGTTAGTTGCCGGTTTGCCTGCAATCGCTCCTGCCCGGATTTTCCCCGGCGTATTGTCCTTCTTGATGCGCTCCTGTCATGGCGTCACTTCCCCAAAGGTCATACCCCTTGCAGCCGGTCATTCAGTTTTCAACGCCTCATGAAATGCCATCACAGCTGAGAATGAAAATATAGTCTGTGCGTTAACCGAAGGATTTGCTAAACTGGAACCAGCAGGCGTAGTCCGGTTGCACCTTGGTGGATTTTCACCCCGTTTGTTCAACGTGGACGAATTGCCCAAGAGAACAGCAGTATGTTGCG
>NZ_JACLZC010000053.1 GCF_016901735.1 Pseudoflavonifractor phocaeensis
GCAGAAGGTACCGTGAAAGCGCCTGGGGGAAGTGCAGAAGGGGGGTATCCCCCCTTCTGCCCCTTTTGGTCCAGGCCCTTTTCGGGAAAAGGGCCTGGCGCCGCCCGCGCAGGGCAAATTCTACTGGAATACAGACAAAAAACAGGCCGCCGGTCATAGACCGACGGCCTGAATCCGTTGTTACCGCACTTGAAATTCCGCCACGATGGACCCGCCGCACACCATTCCCAGCTCAGCGGCGGCGTGGGAGAGGTCATAGCCCTTTCGGGCGGAGCGCGTACCGGAAGCCAGCAGGGACAGCGCGTCCTGTTTGGCCTGGAACTCCACCGCGCCGCCGCCGATGGTGCCCACACAGGAGCCGTCCGGCCGGACCAGCATCCAGGTCCCCACGCCCCGGGGCGCGGAGCCGTGCTTTTCCACGATGGTCACCAGCACCCCCGGCTCCGAAGGGGGCGGCGGCAGCGTCGGGCCCCGTTTGGCCCGCACCGCGATGATCTCCGCCAGGATGGAAATGCCGATTTCCGCCGGCGTCTGGGCCCCGATAGCCAGCCCCACCGGCGAATGGACCCCGTCCAGGGTTTTGGGGGAAAAGCCCAGGGCGCGCATCCGCTCCATCACCGCCGCCACCTTTACCTTGCTGCCGATCATGCCCACATAGGCATACTTCCCCCTCAAAATCCGGGCCAGGCAGTCGCTGTCGTAGGCGTGGCCCCGGGTGAGGATCACATAATAGTCGTCCTCCCGGCTGCCCAGGCCGTCCAGCGCCTCCAAAAAGGGGGCGCAGATCACCTGCGCCGCCATGGGGAACCGCTCCCGGTTGGCAAACTCCGCCCGGTCGTCGATGACCGTCACTTCAAACTCCAAATGGGCCGCCAGATAAGCCGCCTCCAGCGACACATGGCCGCCGCCGCATAAAATCAGCCGTTCCATGTGGTTCCTCCTTTGTTGGTTCGGGCGAAGTACAAAAGGCCCTCCAGCACGCCGCCCCCCACTGCCCGGGCCTTGTCCGACACGGTGAAGCAGTGGTCCCGGGTGCATCGCGGGTCGATGTCCCCCGCCTTCATGCCGGCCGGGACGGTCAGACCGTCGGGCAGCATGCCCCGGACCATGCCGGGCATGGCCGCGTAAACCGGCGCGTCGTCCACCCGGGCCACCAGGTCGCCGGTCTCCACCTGGTCGCCGATGGACGCCACGGGATGAAACACCCCCGCCTTGGGCGCCCGGATGAGCCGCTGGATGGTGTAGCCCCCCACGTCGCCGGGCACGCCCGTATTGGGAATGGCGCTCCCTTCGGTGATGAGCCGGCCCAGATAGTGGCCCCGCTTGGTCTCCACCACCCCGTGGCAGTCCGCCCCGGCGGTAAAGCCCGGGCCCAGCGCCAGCACGATGGGTGCGTCGGTGATGGTAGTACCGGTGTTGCGCTTGGCCAGGATGGCGTCCACCACCGCGTCAAAGGGAAGGGCCGTCCGGATCTCCGCCGCCGGGTCGGCCAGCACCGGCACCTCGCCGGCCGCCAGCGCCGCCCGTACCGCTTCCGCGCCCGTCACCGCCCGGGCGGTGATGCCCTCCACCGTGGCCGTCCCGTCATAGAGGCACTGGCAGAAGGCCACCGTCCGCCGCACCGCGGTGGGCTGGGACAAATCGGTCATCACCACCGGAAAGCCGCTGCGGTACAGCCGTACCGCCACCCCGGTGGCCAGGTCGCCCGCGCCTTTGATCAAAACCAACATAGGCCGCCACGCTCCTCTTTGGTAAAATAAGTGATCGCGCAGGGGATGCCTTGCCGTTCCAGCAGGGCGGCGATCTCCTCCCCCTGCCGCCGGCGGGTCTCGTCGTCCGCCTTGTTGAGGAGACACCGAAAGGCCATTTCCGGCCCCACGTTTTTTCTCCCTCCCAGCGGGTGCGAGAGAAGGGACGCCACATCCGCCGGGGTGATGGGATGGTCCGTCTCCCGGCCCAGCAGGGCGCACACCCGCTCCGGCCGGTGGCAGGCCGTCCCGATGGGCTGACCCAGCGCGTCCAGCCCCGCCACCGCAATCACCGCGCCGCTCTCCGGCGGAATCACCGGCTCATGCTCCGCCGGCGCCTTCAGAGGATGGAGCCGGGCCCCGTCCCCCTCCACCAGCACCAGGTCGGCCCAGGCGAGACACTCCGCCGCCGGCAGACCGCCCGACAGCTTCCGGCCCGTCATCACCCCCACCGTGGCCGCGCCGTACCGGTCCAGCAGGCCGGGCAGCTCCGCTCCGCCGGTGAGGGGCAGCCCCGGATGGGGCATGATGTGGGTGGTGGTGGTGACCACCACCCGCTTTCCGGCCAGTTTGCCCTCGTGGGCCAGGGCATACATGGCGCTGGTCTTGCCGCCGCCCCCCACCAGGGTCACAATGGGGCAGCGCTCCATATCCAGTCGGAGGGATGACCACAGCCCGTTCATCCGTTAACCTCCCATCAGGTGTTCCACCAGGATTTTCAGGCCGATGCCGATGAGCACCAGACCGCCCACCAGCTCCGCCTTCTGATGAAAGAGATTTCCCAGCCGCCGGCCGGCCAGGCCCCCCACCACCGAGAGGACGAAGGCCACCAGGCCGATGACGGCGGCCGCCACGGCAATGTCCACCTTCATAAAGGCCATGGACACCCCCACCGCCAGGGCGTCGATGCTGGTGGCCACCGCCAGCATCATCAGCCGGCCGGCGCTCAAGTCGGCGGGGACTTCCTCCTCCGCGCCGTCCTTCAGGGTGCCCCACACCATCCGCCCGCCGATGAGGGCCAGCAGGCCAAAGGCGATCCAGTGGTCCACGGCGGTGATATAGCCGCTGAGGCTGCTGCCCAGAAACCAGCCGATGAGGGGCATGGCGGCCTGAAACACGCCGAAGTAAAGCCCCATTTTCACCGCCTGCTTCCAGCCGAAGCCGGGCACCGAGATGCCGCTGGACACCGATACCGCGAAGGCGTCCAGCGCCAGGCTGACCGCGATGAGCAATATTTCGATCAAACAAGATCCCTCCAAGCACGATAGTCTTTTTATTATACCACAGGCAAAGGGTGGATGCTACGGGCTTTTCCCCTTGCCGGCGGGCTTTTGAAATGGTATAGTGGGGAAAAAGGAGTGGATGGCATGGAGCACGCGGATTATATGCGCCAGGCGCTGGACCTGGCCCGGGAGGCCATGGCGGAGGGCGAGGTGCCGGTGGGCTGCGTCATCGTGTGGGAGGACGGGCGGGTGGTGGGCCGGGGCCGCAACCGCCGGGAAGGGGACAAATGCGCCCTGGCCCACGCCGAGCTGGAGGCCATCCGCCAGGCCAACGAGACCTTGGGGGGCTGGCGGCTCCACAAGGCCACGCTGTACGTCACCCTGGAGCCCTGCCCCATGTGTACCGGCGCCATCCTCAACGCCCGCATCCCGCAGGTGTGGTACGGCGCCGCCGACCCCAAGGCGGGCTGCTGCGGGTCGGTGGTGGACCTGTGCGCCGCCCCCTTTAACCACCATCCCCAGCTCCACGCCGGCCTCCTGGAAGCGGAATGCGCCGCGCTGCTGCGCCAGTTCTTCCAGAGCCTGCGGGAACGGCGGAAAAAGAATTCATGATTCCTTAACGAATAGTACGGAACTTTTGTAACAAATGGCTGTTATCTTTATACCATCATCATTCACAAGTGTTGATACTCTCTTCTTTTTCATTCTATCCTCCAAAAACAAAGGAGCGGCGCGTTTTTCGCGCCGCTCCTTTGCGTTTAGCCCTGTTCTCTGATCTCGCCCAGTCCCCTGCGGATGAGCCGGTCGGCCAGCCGGGCCATCTCCTCCGGCGTGCGGTCAAAGCCCCGGGCGGTCCAGGTGCGGATGAGGCTTACCGCCCCCGCCATGACAAATTCCAGCACATAGCTCCCCCGCTCGATCTCCCCCAGAGCGTACAGGCCCTGCCACTCCCCCACGCATCGCTCGTACAGCAGCCCGCTCAGCCGCTGGAAAAACCGCTGGTCCACCCGCATGTCCAGCAGCGCCTCGCACAGCCCCGCGTTCCGCCGGGCAAAGGTAAATACGTCGGTGAGAATGGGCACCAGCCCGATCCGCAGGGATTCGTTGCTGTACGCGTCCAGCACGGCGGTGAATTCCGCGATGAGCCCCTCCTCGGTCTGCTCCAAAAAATCGTAGATGTCCCGGTAGTGGCGGTAAAAGGTCCCCCGGTTCACATCGGCCAGACGGGTCAGCTCCCGCACCGTGATTTCCTGGACGCTCTTGCGGCCCAAAAGCTCCATCATGGCCTGGCGCAGCTGGAGCCGGGTCTTGCGCACCCGGGGGTCCTCCTTCTCCGGAAGGGTCGTTTTTTCTGCCGTGTCCATTATGCGACACCCCCTTATTTCTATGTCGTATAATTATCATTTTCCTGACAAATTGTCCCTTGAAACACCGGTTTATCCTATACTATAATAGGGTTATAGAGGAATTGCAACACCTGTTTCTTATCAGACAGGAGGGTTGATTATGGCATATATTTCCCTGGAGCATGTGGTCAAGCGCTATCAGATGGGAGAGGTCGTCATCACGGCGGCGGATGACATCTCCTTCGACATCGACAAGGGGCAGTTTGTCATCATCGTTGGCCCATCCGGCGCGGGCAAGACCACCGTGCTCAACATCCTGGGGGGCATGGACCAGTGCGACAGCGGCACCATCCTGGTGGACGGACAGGATGTGGCCGCCTGCTCCCCCAAGGAGCTGACCACCTATCGCCGGTATGACATCGGCTTTGTCTTTCAGTTTTACAACCTGGTGCAGAATCTGACCGCCCTGGAAAACGTGGAGCTGGCTGCCCAGATCTGCAAGCACCCCCTGCCGGCGGAGGACGTGCTCCGCCACGTGGGGCTGGCCGACCGGATGGACAACTTTCCCGCCCAGCTCTCCGGCGGCGAGCAGCAGCGGGTGGCCATCGCCCGGGCGTTGGCCAAAAACCCAAAGCTCCTCCTCTGTGACGAGCCCACCGGCGCACTGGACTATGTGACCGGCAAATCCATCTTAAAGCTTTTGCAGGACACCTGCCGCCAGCAGGGCATGACGGTGGTGGTCATCACCCACAACACCGCCATCACCCCCATGGCCGACCGGGTCATCCACATCAAAAACGGACGGGTGGACCGGGTGGAGGAGCAGCCCTCGCCCATGCCGGTGGAGGACATCGAATGGTAAGGAGGCGGCGGTTGGGCAGCCCGCTGCTGACCGACGCGGTGCGGGAGGTGCGCCGCACCCTGAGCCGCTTTCTTTCCCTTTTTGTCCTGTCCGCCCTGGCGGTGGCCTTTCTGTCCGGCCTGCGCACCACCGCCCCCGACATGGAATATACCGCTGACCGCTATTTCGACGCCCTGGGTCTGATGGACATTCGGGTCCTCTCCACCCTGGGCATCACCGACGACGACTTGGCCGCCCTGGCCGCCGTGGAGGGGGTCCGGGATGTAGAGGGAAGCTATGAGGCCGACGCCCTGGTCCATGGGACCGACAACGACCTCATCATCAAGCTTTTGTCCCTCTCGGACAGCGACTTCAACCTGCCCGACCTGGTGGAGGGCCGCCTCCCCCAGTCGGACGACGAGTGTCTGGTGGAGCCCGCCTTCCTGGACCAGAGTGGCCTGGCCATCGGCGACACCGTCACCTTTGACACCGGCGACGGCGATTATGAGGACGCCCTGGACCACGACACCTTCACCATCGTGGGCACGGCCAACTCCCCTCTGTATGTCTCCCTGGTCCAGCGGGGCACCTCCTCTCTGGGCACCGGCAAGGTGGCCGCCTTTGTGCTCCTCCCCTCCGGCGCCTTCTCCATGGAGGTCTATACCCAGGCCTATCTGCGGGCCGACGGCTCCCGGGAGCTGCTGTGCTATGAGTCGGCGTATGAGGACCTGATGGACCGGCTGACCGACGCTCTGGAGCCTCTGGGCGACGAGCGGGCCGCTCTGCGCTATGACGAGGTCATCGGCGAAGCCCAGCAGGAGTTGGACGACGCCCAGAAGGAATTTGACGACGCCGAGGCCGAGGTAAACCAGGAGCTGGCCGACGCCGAGACCGAGCTGGCCGACGCCCGCAAGGAGCTGGATGACGGCTGGCGGGATTGGCGGGACGGCTGGGAGACCCTGCGCAAAGAGGAGGCCGACGGCTGGCGGGAGATCGCCGACGGCGAGCAGGAGCTGGCCGACGCCCTCCAGGAGCTGAAGGACGGCGAGCAGGAGCTCATCGACGCCCGCAAAGAGCTGGACGACGGCTGGCAGGAATATTACGACGGTTTGGCCGAGTACGAGGATGGCTATGCCGAATTTTTGGACGGCCTGGCCGAGTTTGAAGAAGGCGCCGCCGAATATGACGACGGCTACCAGACCCTGCTGGACAGCGAGGCGGAATACGCCGACGCCCTCCAGACCTTCCAGGAGGGCAAGGCCGAATATGAGGACGGCTTGGCGGAATACCGGCAGGGCCTCCAGACCCTGGCCGACAACGGCCAGAAGCTGATGGACGCCAAGCAGGAGCTGGACGACGCCAAAGCCCAGCTCAGCGCCGGCGACAAACAGATTGCCGACGGCCAGGCCCAGCTGGACGCGGCTCAGGAACAGTACCAGCAGTTTTCCGCCGGCTACGCCCTGCTCTCCCAGTCCCTGGGCGCCTCCGACCCGGACAGCGTTTCCGCCGCTCTGGAACTGCTCACCCTGGACCCCACCGGACAGGCCGCCGGACAATTCCACGCCAATGTGATTCTCTCCCTGCGGGCCATGCTGGACGGGCTCTCCCAGGCGGTCACCGATCCCGCCCAGCAGGCCATGGTGGCCCAGCTGCAAGCCGCCCTGCCCGAGGATGAGACCGTTTTTGCCGCCATGCTCCAGACCGAGGAGGGGAAGGCCGCCCTGGCTCAGGGCATTTCGGGGAGCATGACCTTTGTGGGCGCCGCCCTGCCGGTGCTGGCCGACACCATCGCCCAGAGCCAGGCCCAGCTGGACAGCGCCCGGAAACAGCTGTCCGACGGCCGCCAGCAGTACCGGGACGGCTTGGCCGAGTACCGGGAGGGTCTGGCCGAGTATGAGGACGGCTTACGGGAGGCCCAGGAGGCCGGCGAAACCCTGGCCGAGGCCAAGGCCGAGCTGGACGACGGCGAAGCGGAGCTGCGGTCCGGCCGCAAGGAACTGGACGACGGCTGGGCCGAGCTGGACGAAGCCCGCAAAGAGCTGGAGGACGGTCAGAAGGAAATCGACGACGCCCGAGCCGAGCTGGAGGACGCCCGCAAAGAGCTGGAGGACGGCCGCAAGGAGCTGGAGGACGGCGAGGCGGAGTATGCCGACGGCGTGACGGAGCTGGCCGACGGCTGGCAGGAATACGAGGACGGTCTGGCCGAGCTGGCCGACGCCAAGGAGACCCTGCCCCGGGAAATCGCCGACGCCGAGGCGGAGCTCAACGACGCCGAGGACGAGCTCAACGACGGCGAGGCGGAATATGCCGACGGTCTGGCCGACTACGAAGAGGGCAAGGCCGAAGCCGAAGAGGAACTGGCCGACGCCCGCAAAAAGCTCAACGACGCCCGCCGGGAGATCAGCGAGATTGAGGATTGTCAGTGGTACATTTTGGGCCGGGATACCAACCTGGGCTATGTCTCCTTCCAGCAGGACGCCCAGCGCATCGGCAATCTGGCCTCCCTGTTCCCCGTCATCTTTTTCCTGGTGGCGGCTCTGGTGTGTCTCACCACCATGACCCGCATGGTGGAGGAGCAGCGGGTGCAGATCGGCGCCATGAAGGCCCTGGGCTACGGCAAGGGGGCCATCGCCCTCAAGTATGTGGGCTACGGCTTCGCGGCCTCCCTGGCCGGCGGTCTGGTGGGGCTTGCCGTTGGCTGCACCCTGCTACCCTGGATCATCTTCAACGCCTGGCGCATCATCTACACCATGGGGGATCTGGTTATCCGCGCACAGCCGGTTACCTACCTCATTGCCGTGGGCGCCGCCGTGGCCTGCGTCACCTGCGCGGCCCTGGCCGCCGTGTTCTCCACCCTCACCGCCGTACCTGCCCAGCTTCTCCGACCCAAATCTCCCCCCATCGGAAAGCGGGTGCTGCTGGAACGCATCCGACCTCTGTGGCGGCTCTTCACCTTCTCCCAAAAGATCACCCTGCGCAATCTTTTCCGCTATCAGCGCCGGTTCTGGATGACCGTCATCGGTATCGGCGGCTGTACCGCCCTGATCGTCACCGCCTTTGGCCTGCGGGACTCCATTTTTGATATTATGGACCGGCAGTTTGACGAGATCTTCCTATACAGCTCCAGCGTCAGTCTGGCCGACCACGTCACCGATGACGAGCTGGACGAGATTGACGACACCCTCCAAAAGACCAGCCTGGCCGAGGACTGGCTCCCCGTCCATCAGGCCAGCTTTACCGCCCAGTCCGACGCCAACTCAGCGGACGTCACCCTCTTTGCCGTGGATGACCCGGAGGCCTTCGGCCGCTTCATCACCCTGCGCCACCGGCTGGACCACAGCCCCGTCTCCCTGCCGGAGGACGGGGTGGTAATCACCGAAAAGCTCTCCACGCTGCTGGGGGTATCGGTGGGCGACACCATCACCCTGGACGGCGACCGGCGGGTGGAGGTCACCGTGGCGGATATTTCGGAAAATTACATCCAGCATTATGTCTATCTCTCCGAGGATGTCTACCGGGCCGTTTTTGGAGAAACCCCGGAGATCACGGCGCTGCTGGTCCGCTACACCGACAACTCCGCCGAGACCGGCGACGCCGTCTCCTCTTCTCTGATTCCCCTTTCCGGCGTGGTGTCGGTGTCCCGCATCCAGGAGATCCGCGACACCTTTACCAGCAGTCTGGAGAGCGTGGACTATGCCGTGGTGCTCATCATCGTCTGCGCCGCCGCGCTGGCCTTTGTGGTGCTCTACAACCTGACCAACATCAACATCACCGAACGGCTTCGGGAGCTGGCCACCCTCAAGGTGCTGGGCTTCTACGACCGGGAGCTGTCGGCCTACATCTACCGGGAAAATGTGTTTCTCACCGTCTTTGGCGTGGCCATCGGCATGGTCATGGGCAAGTTCCTCCATCAATGGCTGGTCCTGACCGTGGAAATCGACCTTTTGATGTTCGGCCGCGACATCTCCACCATGAGCTATGTGTGGGCCGCCATCCTGACCACCCTCTTCTCCCTGCTGGTCAATCTGGCCTCCCGCCGCCGGCTCAAAAAAATCGACATGGTCGAGTCCCTCAAAACCATCGACTAACCTCCTTTCTTTCGAGAAACCTACTTTCTTTCGAGAAAGAAAGTAGGCAAAGAAAGCTTTCATCTGCCCCTGGACCACCGGTCCAGGGGCTTCCTTTTTTCTTACCCTCTGCGGACCACCGGTCCGGGGGCTTCCCTTTTTCTTACCCTCTGCGGACCACCGGTCCGGGGGCTTCCCTTTTTCTTACCTTCTGTGGACCACTGGTCCGGGGGCTTCCCTTTTTCCTGCCTCTTCGGATAAGAATGGAACCGTAGGGGCGCCATATATGGCGCCCGTAAACCGCCAACGCCCCAAAAACCGCCAAGCGGGCGACCACAAGGGTCGCCCCTATGGCATGGAACGGCGGGGCCAATTCCTTTTCTCTGTGTACGACGGCTTTCCCCCTTGCCCTCCGGCGCTCTGTGGTAAAATATGGCTATCACCACAGAAAAGGAGGGTCATACATGATTCTGACCCGAACCAAGGGGATGTTTGCCCGGGGAAAGGTGCTCTATCTGCCCGCCGACGCCATCTCCCCCAATCCCAACCAGCCCCGCCGGGTCTTTGCCCAGGAGGGTTTGGAGGAGCTGGCCCACTCCATCCGGCGCTATGGCATTCTTCAGCCCCTGAGCGTGCGGCGGACGGCGGCGGGCTATGAACTGGTGGCGGGCGAACGGCGGCTGCGGGCCGCCCGGCTGGCGGGCCTGGAAGAGGTCCCCTGTCTGCTGGTGGAGGTGGACGAGGAGGACTCCTCCCTGCTGGCCCTCATCGAAAACCTCCAGCGGCGGGACCTGGACTTTGTGGAGGAGGCCACCGCCCTCCGGCGGCTCATCGACACCCACTGTCTCTCCCAGGAGGAGGCCGCCCGGCGGCTGGGCAAATCCCAGTCTGCCATCGCCAACAAGCTCCGCCTCCTGCGCCTGCCGGAGGATGTGCTCACCCTGCTGCGGGACAGCGGCTGCTCCGAGCGCCACGCCCGGGCCCTGCTCCGTCTGGACACCCCCGACCTCCAGCGGCAGGCCGCAAAGGAGGTGGTGGACCACGGTCTCACCGTCTCCCGCACCGAGCTGCTGGTGGAGGACCTGCTCCACCCTCAGACGCCGTCCCCCAAAAAAGCCCGGGCCAAGCCCCGGGTGCTCTTGCGGGATGTGCGTCTCTTTCTCAACGCCGTCACCCGGGGACTGGCCCTGATGCGGGACGCCGGCGTGGACGCCCAGTGCGACCGGCAGGACACCGAGGAGGACATCCTGCTCACCATCCGCATTCCCAGAAACAAGGGAACCCCCCGGTAATCCAAGCGTCGGGTCATGGCCCGACGCTTTTGGTTTGACGCCGTTTCACGTGAAACAAACACTTTGCATTCAACCAAACGTTTCTCGCCTTCTGCCTGGCCTTTTGATGGAAGTTTTCTTTGCCTTCTTTCTTTTTCAAAAGAAAGAAGGGTTGAATTGGAGGGTAGGCCGCATTATAATAACAAGGTAACCCTTTCGAGGTTTTTACTTTTCCTTCCACAAAAAGGCAGGTGTACTATGGCAAAAACCATTGCAATCGTCAATCAAAAGGGCGGCGTCGGCAAGACCACCACCTGCGTCAATCTGGCCGCCGCCCTGAAAAAGCTGGGCGCGCGGGTGCTGGTATGCGATTTTGACCCCCAGGCCAACACCACCTCCGGCTTCGGCGTGGACAAGGTCACCGCGTCTCCCAACGTCTACGATGTGCTCATCAACGGCGCCGACGTAAACCGCGCCATTGTCTCCACCGAGTATGCCGACGTGCTCCCCTCCAACAAGGCCCTGGCCGGCGCCTCCATCGAGATGATCGGCCTGGACCGGCGGGAGTACCGCCTTCGGGATGTCCTCACCCCCCTGGGCGACCGGTATGACTACATCTTCGTGGACTGTCCCCCCTCTCTGGAGCTGCTCACTCTCAACGCCCTGTGTGCCGCCGACACCATCATGGTGCCGGTCCAGTGCGAATATTACGCCCTGGAGGGCTTGAGCGATCTCTTGTCCACGGTGCGCATCGTCAAGCGCTCCCTCAATCCCCGCATCTCCATGGAGGGCGTGGTGCTCACCATGTATGACGGGCGTACCAACCTCTCCCTTCAGGTGGCAGAGGAGGTCAAGCGTCATTTCCCCGGCCAGGTCTACGCCACCGTCATCCCCCGCAACGTCCGTCTCTCCGAGGCCCCCAGCCACGGAAAGCCCGTCATGGCCTATGACAGCTTCTCCCGGGGCGCCGAGGCCTACACGGCATTGGCCCAGGAGGTCATGGAGCAGAACCGGCCCTGACCGCCGCTTCCATTCCAACAGAAAGGACTGAGTACATGTCAGCACTGAAAGACCGCGGTCTGGGCAAGGGCCTTGGCGCCCTGCTGGGGGACGACGCCCTCCAGTCTCAGGAGGGCGGCTCCCTCTCCCTCCCCATCTCCGAGGTACAGCCCGGTCTCAAGCAGCCACGCAAACGCTTTGACGACGAGAGTCTGGCCGACCTGGCCGACTCCATCCGCACCCACGGCATTATCCAGCCCCTCACCGTCCGCCGTCTCTCCTCCGGCTACTACCAGATCATTGCCGGAGAGCGCCGCTGGCGGGCCGCCAAGCTGGCCGGCCTCCACGAGGTGCCCGCCGTCATCATCGAGGCCGACGACCGCACCGTCATGGAACTGGGCCTCATTGAAAACCTCCAGCGGGAGGACCTAAATCCCATCGAAGAGGCCAACGGCTACAAGGTGCTGGTGGAGGAGTACGGCCTCACCCAGGACGAGGTGGCCCAGCGGGTGGGCAAGTCCCGGCCCGCCGTGGCCAACGCCCTCCGGCTGCTGGCGCTCCCCGACGCCGTTCACCTCCTGTTGGAGGAGGGCAAGCTGTCCGCCGGGCACGCCCGGGCCATCCTGGCCGCGCCGGACAAGGAGCTCCAAAAGCGCCTGGCCCAAAAGGTGGTGCAGGACGGCCTCTCGGTCCGGCAGACCGAGGCGCTGGCCAAGCGTCTGGCCAAGGTTCAGGACCTGGACGAGGAGGAGGCGCCCGCCCCCGCGGCTCCCGACTTCTCCATCTACCTCCGGGCGGCGGAGCAGGACCTGACCTCCCGCTTCGGCCGTAAGGTCCACATTGTCAGCGGAAAGAAAAAGGGCAAGGTGGAGTTGGAATACTACAACACAGATGACCTGAACGCCCTCCTGGAACTGCTGGAGCAGTTCCCCAACCAGCCGAAAGGAGGGGACAGCCAGTGAGCGACCCCAAGCAGCACCCCAACCATGACCCCGCCCAACAGCACGCCGCGGAGCACGCCTCCCCCGGCCGGAAGAGTCCCGTGCTTTTCTATCTGGTGATTTTGTTCGCCATTGCCTTCCTGCTCATGCTGATGGCCTACTTTATGCAGCAGCGAGTCAATCAGCAGACCCAGAGCGATCTGAACGAACAGACCCAGTCCTATCAATCCGCCGTGGCCACTCTGGACAGCATCCTGGAGGAGAACGAGCGCCTCAAGGCGGAAGTGAACGACCTCCAGGAAGCGCTGGACGAGAGCCAGAGCCAGGGGCAGGATCAGGACGAGGCCCAGCAGGCGCTGGTCGAGGTCCAGGCCCAGCTGGACGCGGTGACCAAGCTCAACCAGCTCCGGGCCCTCTACAACGCCGGCTCGTACAGCCAGTGCCGCGCCCTGCTGGCCCAGTGGGAGGCGGAAGCCCCCGGTCAGGTGGAGGCGGGCCTTACCCAGTACCGCGCCACCCTCACCCCCGAGGAGCTGGAAAATTACGACCCCCTGGAGGCCTGGCACAACCTGAACGACTGGATCAATTAACCCCCCGTTTCACGTGAAACAAAAAAAACACACGAGGAGTCATCAAACCATGCTGGATATCAAGTTTATTCGTGAAAACCCCGAAGCCGTCAAGGAGAACATCAAGAAGAAATTCCAGGAGGAAAAGCTGCCCCTGGTGGACCAGGTGCTGGCCCTGGACGCGGAAAACCGGGCCACCATCGCCGAGGCCCAGGAGCTGCGCACCAGCCGGAACGCCCTCTCCAAGCAGGTGGGCATCCTGATGGGTCAGGCCAAAAAGGACCCCTCCAAGCTGGCCGAGGCGGAGGCCGCCAAGGCTCAGGTCAAGGCCAACGCCGACCGTCTGGCCGAGCTGGAAGCCAAGGAGACCCAGCTGGCCGAGCAGATCCGCCACATCATGCTCCTTATCCCCAACATCATCGACCCCTCCGTGCCCATCGGCCCCGACGACTCGGCCAATGTGGAGGTGGAGCGCTTTGGCGAGCCTGTGGTGCCCGACTTTGAGATCCCCTACCACACCCAGATCATGGAGTCCTTCAACGGCATCGACATGGACGCCGCCGGCCGGGTGTCCGGCTCCGGCTTCTATTACCTGCTGGGCGACATTGCCCGCCTCCACGAGGGCGTGCTGGCCTACGCCCGGGATTTCATGATCGACAAGGGCTTTACCTTCTGCATTCCCCCCTTCATGATCCACGGCAACGTGGTGGAGGGCGTCATGAGCCAGACCGACATGGAGTCCATGATGTACAAGATTGAGGGCGAGGACCTCTACCTGATCGGCACCTCCGAGCACTCCATGATCGGCAAGTTTATCGACCAGATCATCCCCGAGGACTCCCTCCCCCAGACCCTGACCTCCTACTCCCCCTGCTTCCGCAAGGAGAAGGGCGCCCACGGCATCGAGGAGCGTGGCGTGTACCGCATCCACCAGTTTGAAAAGCAGGAGATGATTGTGGTCTGCAAGCCCGAGGACTCCATGGACTGGTATGAAAAGATGTGGCGCTATTCGGTGGAGCTCTTCCGCTCCCTGGACATCCCCGTCCGGCAGCTGGAGTGCTGCTCCGGCGACCTGGCCGACCTGAAGGTCAAGTCCTGCGACATCGAGGCCTGGTCCCCCCGCCAGCAGAAGTACTTTGAGGTGTGCTCCTGCTCCAACCTGGGCGACGCCCAGGCCCGCCGTCTGAAGATGCGCGTCAAGGGTGAGCGGGGCACCTACCTGCCCCACACCCTCAACAACACCGTGGTGGCGCCCCCCCGTATGCTCATCGCCCTGCTGGAGAACAACCTCCAGGCCGACGGCTCGGTGAAGATCCCCGCCGCTCTCCGTCCCTATGTGGGCGGCAAGGAGATCCTCATTCCCTGCAAAAAGTAAGTTCTTTTTCCCAAACGAAAAAGAAGCAAATAAAAACAAAGTCTGTTGTGTCCCATTGGCGTGCAAGTATCGCGGGTGAATGATGCAAATTCCCGCCATGTCGTTTTTCCATTCCCCGCGTGCCTGGGCCCCTCTTTGAGGGAGCTGTCAGCACAGCTGACTGAGGGAGTCATCCTACTCCCTCCGCCCCTTTGGGGCACCTCCCTCAGAGAGGGAGGCAAGTACTCCCTCCGCCCCTTCGGGGCACCTCCCTCAGAGAGGGAGGCAAGTACTCCCTCCGCCCCTTCGGGGCACCTCCCTCAGAGAGGGAGGCAAGCGAGGAACGCCCACCCCGTAGGGGCGACCCTTGTGGTCGCCCGCTTCTATGCAAGTACCTGATTTTTTCTTGCACCGCGTTTCACTTCTTCGACAGGCTGACGGGGCGGCGGGTATCCGCCGTCCCGTCGCTTTTTCCACACTCTCCTCCCCCGCTGGGGAAAACCAGTCTGAAATCTGAAAAAAGGAGTTTTTTATGCCGGACGAAAAAAAGACCCCCGAGGAGCAAAAGCCCTCTTACACGCCGGCCTCGCCGGAAAAGCGGGCGCTGGCCTGGATGGGCATTGTCTATATGGTCATCCTGGTCCTCCTCTTTACCTACAACCTGGCCCACGGCGAACCCCTCCACGGCGGACCGGGCATTCTGCTGGCCCCCGGCTGCGGCGGGCTGTCGGCGGTGGCCTTCCTGCGCTACCGCGCCAAGGGCGGCTGGTTTCACCTGGCTCTGGGCGTCGTGGCCGCCCTCCTCTGCCTGGTGACCGCCGTGGTGGGCGTCATCACCGTGGGCATCGCCCTGGGTCTGGTGGGAGGTGTCTGAGATGACTTTTGATCTTACCCCGCAAATCCCCCGCATCCGGCGGGGGCTGGACGCCCTGGGGGTCCGCTCCCCCCAAAACGGCCCGGCGCTTTTGGCCCAATACGGCGCCCTTCTGCTGGAACAAAACCAGGTGATGAACCTGACCGCCATCACTGACCCGGACCAGGTCACCGACCTGCACTTTCTGGACTCCGCCGCTCTGCTGGCCTACACCGACTTTTCCACAAAGACCGTCATTGATGTGGGAACCGGCGCCGGCTTTCCCGGCGTGCCCCTCCGCATCCTGGAGCCCTCCCTCTCCCTCACCCTGCTGGACAGCCTGGGCAAACGGGTCCACTGGCTGGAGTCGATGTGTGAGACGCTGGGCTTGGACGGCGTGACCTGCCTCCACGCCCGGGCGGAGGAGCAGGCCCTCCAGCCCGGCTTCCGGGACGGCTTTGACATTGCGGTGTCCCGGGCGGTGGCCTCCCTGGAGGTGCTCACCGAGCTGTGCCTCCCCTATGTCAAGGTGGGCGGCCTCTTTTTGGCCATGAAGTCGGTGGACGCCCGGGAAGAGCTGGACCGGGCGGGGCGGTGCGTGTCCAAGCTGGGCGGGCAGCTCCTCCCCGCCTGGGACTACGCCATCCCCGGCGCCGGCGTCACCCACCGGCTCATCCCCATCCGCAAGGTCTCCCCCACCCCCAAGGGTTTTCCTAGAAGATGGGCGAAAATCCAAAAATCTCCTCTCGTTTGAGCCTTTGTCTCCCTTTTAATGGTTCGCTTAAAAAATTTTACTGTTTTGCACAAATGAAAGTGGATTAAACCCATTGAATTTTTCCAAAATTCATGATAAAGTAATTTGTCACGAGGGAGGAAGCGTTTCTTTGTCAACTGCAATTGCTATCACATCGGGTAAGGGAGGCACCGGAAAGACCTCCCTCACCGGAGGCGTGGGCTCCTGCCTGGCGGCGTTGGGCCACCGGGTGCTGTGCATCGATATGGACGTGGGCCTGCGCAATCTGGATCTGTCCCTGGGCATGAGCGACCGGGCGCTGATGGACTTTACCGACGTGCTCTCCGGCCGCACCACCCTGGAAAAGGCCGCCGTGGCCCATCCGGTGATTCAGGGGCTCCACCTGCTGACCGCCCCCCTCACCGAGCCCCGGGACGTCATCAGCGAAGAGGGTCTGCGCGCCTTCCTGGCCGACGCCAAAAGCAAGTACGACTACGTCCTGATGGATGCCCCCGCCGGCCTGGGACTGGGCTTCCGTCTGTCGGTCTGCGGCGCGGACCGGGCCATTGTGGTCTCCACCACCGACGCCTCCGCCCTGCGGGACGCCCAGCGCACGGTAAGCGAGCTGAGCCGTACCGTCCGCTACCTCCATTTGGTGGTCAACCGGCTCCAGCCAAAGCTGCTCCGTCAGCTCCACACCACCATTGACGACGCCATGGACGCCGCCGGCCTGCCTCTGCTGGGCGTGGTGCCGGAGGACGCCCAAGTCATGCTGGCCGCCAACCGGGGACAGCCCCTGATCCTGATGGCCCGCTTCGGCGCCGCCAGAGCCTATCTCAACATTGCCCGCCGGCTCACCGGCGAACGGGTGCCTCTGATGCCCATTCGCTGACCCATCGCCGGTCTGCCGCCCGTATTCACCCACTCATTGATGAGAGGAGTTTTTTTGCATGAATATCGCCCTTTTGAGTCATGACCGTAAGAAAGAACTGATGGTGCAGTTCTGTATCGCCTATTGCGGCATTTTGTCCAAGCACACCCTCTGCGCCACCAGCACCACCGGCCGTCTGGTCTCTGAGGCCACCGGCCTGCCGGTCCACCTGTTCCTCTCCCACGCCCACGGCGGCAGCCAGCAGATCGGCGCCCGCATCGCCTACAATGAGATTGATATGGTCCTCTTCTTCTCCGATCCCCAGTCCCACGACCTGGACAACGACCAGAATTATATCACCCGCCTGTGCGACCAGTATAACGTCCCCTTTGCCACCAACGTGGCCACCGCGGAAATGCTCATCCACGGCCTGGAACGGGGCGATCTGGACTGGCGCGACATCGTCAACCCCAAGACCAAACCCTTTACCGCCTGAGCCAAGGCCCATTTTTCCCACGGGAGGTGGAATCCCCCTATGCAAAAAGCACGCACCGCGCTGTTGGGTATCCTGTGTGTGATCTTTTGCGCCACTTGCCTTGTGCTGCTGTCCATGGTCTTTACCATGCGGCAGGACATCGCCGCGCTGCAAGCCAGCGTGGACACCCTTTCCGATCAGATGGAGAGTCAAAACGCCTACGTACAAAACAGCATTTCCGAAATGGGCAATCAGCTGGCCCAGAATCTGGCCGAACAGTCCAGCCTGTTTTCCAGGGTGGAGGCGCAGCTCTCCTACCAGAGCGGGAAACTGGTCCTGACGGCCAGCGTGCTCCCCAAAGAGGTGGTGGAGGGCACTACTTATCTGCTGACTCTGGCCGATACCAGCCAGTCGGCGGAGATGATCTCCGACGGCCAGAGCTGGTCGGCCTCCCTCCAGCTGGAGCCCGCCTCGGCCTTCACGCCGGTGGTGGTGGAGCGCCGGGCCACCGGCGCGCGGCAGGAGGCGCTGGACACCCTGTATCCGGATAACATCCTGGCCGTACGGGGCGAGAGTATCTGGTCGTGGGATACCCTCCACGCTTCCCAGGACGAGCAGGCCCTCTATGTGGTCCTCACCCCCTCGGCGGACGGGCCGGTGTCCGGGGCCGCCGATGTGGCCGCTCTGGTTTTGACCGTGACCGACGACAACGGCGTCATCCTGGAGGAACGGGACATGGAGCTTCAGGAAGCCCCTCAGTCGGACACACGCCTTTGGTATAGGGCCGATTTGTCCGATTATCTGGAGCAGCCCTCCTGTTCCATCCATCTTTATACCACCCTGAAAACCACCAGCGGCCTTTCCCTGGCCGATTCCAACGAATCCGCTTCCTTTGCGCAAAATGAGAACAGCTCCTCCTCAGGGACAGGGATTATCTCTTTTTCACCCCGGTGGTGAGAAAGGGCGTTGACTTTTTGCGCTATTTGGGATAAGATGAAACGAAACCGCCAGGACGGCGCATGAGTAACCGGCTTCCCCCGGACAGAGAAGGACCCCTATGGCTGGAAGGGTCCCTACGGAAGGGCGCCGGCGAAAGACGGCGCTATCAGCGGGCCCGGAGACGGGCGCGGCACGCTCCCCGCAACAGGAGCCGGAAAGGGTGCGCCTTTTTTAAGACAGCGGCGCGCCGAACATGGGTGGCACCACGAGAACAAGGCGTTCTCGTCCCGTGACAAGGGACGAGAACGCCTACTTTCTTTCGACCTACTTTCTTTTGAAAAAGAAAGTAGGCAAAGAAAACTTTCATCTAGCGCGCTTTGCGCGCCTCCTTATCTTCACTCTCCACTCTTTACTCTTCACTCTTTACTCTTCACTCTTTCTTAATCTTGAAACTGAGGTGTATCGTATGGCACAAATCAAACCCCGCACGCTGTCCGGATTTATGGAGCTGCTCCCCCACCGTCAGGCCCAGTTTGACCGGATGGTGGAGATCCTCCGCCGGACCTATTCTCTATACGGCTTCACCGGGCTGGATACGCCGCTCATTGAGGCCAGCGAGGTGCTGCTGGCTAAAGGCGGCGGCGAGACGGAAAAGCAGATCTATCGTTTTACCAAGGGAGATACGGATTTGTCCCTGCGGTTTGACCTGACCGTCCCCCTGGCCAAGTACGTGGCCCTCCACGCCGGTGAGCTGTCCTTCCCCTTCCGCCGGTTCCAGATCGGCAAGGTGTACCGGGGCGAGCGCGCCCAGCGGGGCCGTTTCCGGGAGTTCTATCAGGCCGATATCGACGTGATCGGCGACGGCAAGCTGGACATCGTCAATGAGGCCGAGATCCCGGCGATTATTTATAAGGCGTTCACCACCCTGGGGCTCCGCCGCTTCCAGATTCGGGTGAACAACCGTAAAGTACTCAACGGTCTTTTCGCCCTGCTGGGTCTGGAGGCGCACGCCGGCGACGTGATGCGCACCATTGACAAGCTGGAGAAGATCGGCCCGGACAAGGTGCTGGGCATTCTGACCGAGGACTTCGGCGTCGCGCCGGACACCGGCCGTCAGCTGCTGGACCTGCTGGGCACCGAGAATCCCATGGAGGCCCTGGCCGCCTACAAGGGCAAGCATGAACTGCTGGACCAGGGCATCTCCGAGCTGGAGACGGTGGTGGGCTATCTGTCCGCCTTCGGCGTGCCGGCAGACCACTTCAAGGTGGACCTGACCATCGCCCGGGGTCTGGACTACTACACCGGCACCGTCTACGAGACCGCCATGCTGGACCACCCGGAGATCGGCTCCATCTGCTCCGGCGGCCGGTATGATAACCTGGCGGAATATTACACCAACAAACAACTGCCCGGCGTGGGTATCTCCATCGGCCTCACCCGTCTTTTCTATGTGCTGGAAGAGCAGAAGTACCTCAATGAGGACCTTCTGACCGCCCCCGCCGACGCGCTGATCCTCCCCATGACGGAGGACCTCTCCCCCGCCGTTTCCCTGGCTACGGTGCTGCGGGAGGCCGGCATCCGCACCCAGCTTTATACCGAGAACAAGAAATTCAAGCAGAAGATCGGCTATGCCGACAAGCTGGGCATCCCCTATGTGATTTTCCTGGGCGAGGACGAGATCGCCCAGGGCAAGGCCGCCGTCAAGGATATGACCACCGGCGAGCAGCTCACCCAGACCACCGCCGAGGCCATCGTCCGCATTCGGGACGGTCTGGCCGCGCGCAGCACCGGTACTCCCATTCAGGATCGGGGGTAACGCTATGGCGCTCATTCGGAAGATATCCGCGCTGGTCCTCTCCGCCGCGCTGCTGGCCGGTTCCGCCGCCGCGGCTTCCCCTGCGGAAGCCTTCCCGGACCGGTGTACCTACCCCGGCTTTATTGACGTGGAGGCGGGCTCCTGGTACGCCGACGCCGCCCGGGTCTGCTGCGAGGTGGGCCTGATGCAGGGCACCGGACAGGCCTTTTCTCCCGACCAGATCCTCACGGTAGGCGAGGTGGCTGCCATTGCCGCCCGCATGAATGAGGCCATCACCGGAGAGGCGATTTACCTGATCGACTCCACCTATCCCTGGTATACCTCCTATGTGCGCTATTTGGAGGGCCTGGGGATCACCGTCCCCGACCCGGAAAAACAGGCCACCCGGCAGGAGTTTGTCGCCCTGCTCTCCGCCGTGGTGCCGGAGGACATGCTCTCCCCCATCAACAATGTCACCGCCCTGCCCGACACCCAAGACCAGGACGTGCTGCGCTTTTATAACGCGGGCATTCTCTCCGGCGTGGACAGCAGCGGCGCCTTTGCCCCGGACAAGACCCTGACCCGGGCGGAATGCGCCGCCATGGTGGCCCGGGTGGCCCGGGAGGAGCTGCGGATGTCCTTTACCCTCAGCGCGGAGTACACCCTCTATGTGGGCCAGGCGGGAGATTTCGTCCCCTTCTTCACCCACAGCACCCTGAATCCGGCAGAGGAGAGCACTTTCCTGGTGGAGCACCTGCTCACCGAGATCAGCTTCCTCACCGGCTGGAACCTGGACGCCTCCGCCATTTTCGTGGGCAAGGGGGGCGTCACCATCGTCTGGGCGGACACCAGCGCCCTCTTTGTGGGCCCTCCTGAGCCCCAGAATCCGGGCTTTTACGTCTATGACTCCACCCAGCTGGCCTTCTCGGTGCTGGACAGCGTGCAGCGCACCATCCAGTGCGCCTTCTCCCCCGCCGACCCGGACAGCCTGGACGTGTGGTTCTGCGGCCCCGACGGCGGAGCGCTGGTGTTGGAGGACCTGGAGGTGACCCTGCCGGAGGAGACGCCTTACTCCCACGCCGTGCTGGAGGCGCTTCTTTCCCATTAACGATTTGTAATATTATGGTATAAAATTATAATTCGGAGTTGATTTCTGATGAACAACGTGCACACCCTCTACCGCACCCACACCTGTGGGGAGCTCCGTATGGAGCAGGTGGGCCAGACCGTCACCCTGGCCGGCTTTTTGGAGAACATCCGCGAGGTGGGCCAGAATCTGGCCTTCGTGGTGCTCCGGGACTTCTACGGCACCACCCAGGTGGTCATTGAGAATGAGGAAATGATGGCCGTTATCAAGCCGCTGAACAAGGAGTCCACCATCGCCGTCACCGGCGTGGTGCGGGAGAGAGACAGCAAAAACCCCAAGCTCCCCACCGGCGACATCGAAGTGGTGCCTGAAAAGATCGAGGTGCTGGGCCGCTGCCGCCACAATGAGCTGCCCTTCCAGATCAACCGCAGCCGGGAGGCCGACGAGTCCGCCCGCCTGAAGCACCGCTATCTGGACCTGCGCAATCCGGCGGTGCGGGACAATATCATCCTGCGCTGCAACGTGGTCTCCGCCCTCCGGGCCGCCATGATCGACCACGGCTTTATGGAGATCACCACCCCCATCCTCACCGCCTCCTCCCCCGAGGGCGCCCGGGACTACCTGGTCCCCAGCCGCAAGCACCCCGGCAAGTTCTACGCTCTGCCCCAGGCGCCCCAGCAGTTCAAGCAGCTGCTGATGGCCTCCGGCTTTGATAAGTACTTCCAGATCGCCCCCTGCTTCCGGGACGAGGACGCCCGGGGCGACCGCTCCCCCGGCGAGTTCTACCAGCTGGATATGGAGATGGCCTTTGCCGGTCAGGAGGACGTGTTCGCCGTGCTGGAGGACGTGCTGCCCCCCATCTTTGCCAAGTACGGCAAGTATAACACCGCCTCCCCCGCCCCCTTCCTG
>NZ_JACLZC010000054.1 GCF_016901735.1 Pseudoflavonifractor phocaeensis
GGTCCACCCGTTCCCATCCCGAACACGGCAGTTAAGCTCACCTGCGCCGAAGATACTTGTCTGGAGACGGACCGGGAAAATAGGTAATGCCAACACAGAACAAACTCCGAACAGCTATTGCTGTCCGGAGTTTTCTGTTTCTCCGACGCGAAAAAGGGGGAGCAGCGCAAAAAAGCGCTGCTCCCCTCGTTTTTTGTTCAGGCCTCGGACGGACGGGCCGCGTTGCTGATGTGGTCCTTGAGCTTCTGGAAGGTCTCGTCGCTTAGGTCATGCTCCAGACGGCAGGCGTCGCTGGCCGCCACATCGGGCGAGACGCCCAGGGTGGTGAGCCACTGGGTCAGAAGCTGATGGCGTTCGTAGATCCGGGAGGCGATGGCGTAGCCGGCCTCGGTCAGGGTGAGCAAACCGTCCTTGTCCATCTGAATGTATCCGTTTTCCCGCAGAAGGCTCATGGCCCGGCTGACGCTGGGCTTGGAAAATTCGAGGTGATGGGCCACGTCAATGGAGCGGACAGAGCCCTTTTCCTCCCGGATCATCAGAATGGCCTCCAGATAATTCTCCGCCGACTCTTGAATCTTCATGAGGCGCAGGCTCCCTTCGTAATATGTGCTAATGGAGATACTATATCACAAAGCGCGGTGGGAGGCAAGGGCAGGCAAAAAAGTTGAACCCATGCGTTCTCTAAGCCTGTAAAAAAGTTCAAAAAATCATTGGTGAAAATATACAAAAATTTCTTGCTCTAAAATGGGAATTTTTTGCGTTGGACCGATGAGACCATAACAGCCGCAACAGTTTGCGCCATCGGATACCGGGAGAAAAGATGTTGTAAAAATGCACAGAACAAATGGCATATGCAAGGAAATCCTCTTGCGTAATAACCAAACAGAATTATATAATAAAACTATAAAAAGTTGGGCGCGGCCCATCACAGATACAAAAACCAAAACTTTGAAGGAGGTAACACTCATGGCAACCTATGTTATGGCATTGGATCAGGGTACCACCAGTTCGCGCTGTATCCTGTTCGACAAGAAGGGTAATATTTGCAGCGTTGCTCAGAAGGAATTTACCCAGTATTTCCCCAAGGCCAGTTGGGTGGAGCATGACGCCATGGAGATCTGGGCCAGCCAGATGGGTGTGGCACAGGAAGCCATGCTGAAGATCGGCGCCAGCGCGGAAGACATCGCTGCCATCGGTATCACCAACCAGCGCGAGACCACCGTGGTGTGGGACAAGACCACCGGTCAGCCTGTTTATAACGCCATTGTGTGGCAGTGCCGCCGTACCGCTGACTACTGCGATCAGCTGGTGGCCGATGGTTGGACCGACAAGATCCGCAATAAGTGCGGCGTGGTCATCGACCCCTACTTCTCCGGCACCAAGATCCGCTGGATTCTGGAGAACGTCCCCGGCGCCCGGGAAAAGGCCGAGGCCGGCGACCTCCTCTTCGGCAATATCGACACCTGGCTCATCTGGAACCTGACCAAGGGCAAGGTCCATGTGACCGACTACTCCAACGCCTCCCGTACCATGCTCTATAACATCTTCGAGCTCAAGTGGGATGAGGAGCTGCTGGATCTGATGGGCATCCCCGCCTCCATGCTGCCTGAGGTCAAGCCCTCCAGCTGTGTCTATGGCGAGAGCGATCCCTCCATCTTCGGCTCTCCCATCAAGATCGGCGGCGCGGCCGGCGACCAGCAGTGCGCCCTCTTCGGTCAGACCTGCTTCCAGCCCGGTATGGCCAAGAATACTTACGGCACCGGCTGCTTCCTGCTGATGAACACCGGCGAGAAGCCCGTCATGAGCCACAACGGCCTGGTCACCACCATCGCCTGGGGCGTGGACGGCAAAGTGGAGTACGCCCTGGAAGGTTCCATCTTCGTGGCCGGCGCCGCGGTGCAGTGGCTGCGGGATGAGATGAAGCTCATCGATTCCTCCCCCGACTCCGAGTATATGGCCAATAAGGTCAAGGACACCAACGGTGTATATGTGGTCCCCGCCTTTACCGGCTTGGGTGCGCCCCACTGGGACGCTTACGCCCGCGGCGCTATCGTGGGCCTCACCCGCGGCGCCAACAAGTACCACATCATCCGCGCTACCCTGGAGTCGCTGGCCTATCAGACCTATGACGTTCTCACCGCCATGCAGGAAGACTCCGGCATCAAGCTCTCCGCCCTCAAGGTGGACGGCGGCGCGTGTGCCAACAACTTCCTGATGCAGTTCCAGTCCAACGTGATCCAGGTGCCGGTCCAGCGCCCCGTGTGCATCGAGACCACCGCTCTGGGCGCGGCTTACCTGGCCGGTCTGGCTGTGGGCTACTGGAGCAGCAAGGAAGAGGTCATGGAAAACTGGGCCGTCTCCCGCACCTTCGTGCCCGAGATGGACGAGGCCACCAGCAAGAAGCTCATCAAGGGCTGGGAGAAGGCTGTGGGCCGTTCCCTCAAGTGGGCCGATACCGAAGAATAAGAAAAAACGCACCGTCTGTGCGGTATGGGGCATCCCCCGGCCTGTTTGGTCGGGGGTCCCTGTTTCTGATGCATGAGGTGTAGAATATGCTGGAAAGGGTGAGGAAAAGCATATGGTAAGAGATGTGATCATCGTCGGCGCCGGCGTAGTGGGCTGTGCCATTGCCCGGGAGCTCTCCCGCTGGGATCTGGATATCCTGGTGGTGGACCAGGCTTCCGACGTGGCGGAGGGCGGCTGCACCAAGGCCAATACCGCCATCGTACACGGCGGCTATGACGCCAAGGAAGGCACGCTGAAGGCGAAATATAACGTGGAAGGCAACGGCATGTTCGACCAGCTCTGCGTCGAGCTGGAAGTGCCCTTTGAGCGCAACGGTTCTTTGGTCGTCGCCTTTGAAGGAGACGACCTCTCTCAGCTGGAAGTTCTGCGCAAGCGGGGCGAGACCAACGGCGTGCCCGGCCTGAAGGTCCTCAGCGAGGCGGAGCTGCGGGAGAAGGAGCCCCATGTGGGTTCCACCGCCAGAGGGGCCCTGTGGGTGCCCACCGGCGCCATCGTCTGTCCCTACGAGCTGACCATCGCTCTGGCGGAGAACGCTGTGGAGAACGGAGCCCGGTTCCAGCTGGACACCGCCGTCACCGGCATCCGCCGGGAGGGAGAGGTGTGGCTGGTGGAGACCGCCGCCGGCGAGACGCTGGAGGCCAAAGCCGTGGTCAACGCCGCCGGTTATCAGTCCGGTAAGTTCAACAACATGGTCACCGCCGAGAAGCTGGACATCCTGCCCCGCCGCGGCGAGTATTATATGATCGACAAGTCCTATGCGGGTGTGTTCCACTCCGCCATGTTCCAGCTGCCCAGTGACAAGGGCAAGGGCATCCTGGTGGCCCGGACGGTGGACGGCTCCATTCTGATCGGCCCCACCGCCGAGGACATCGACGACCCCACCGACACCCGCACCACCGCCGAGGGTCTGGACAAGGCCCTGACCTTCGCCCGCAAGACCTGGGAGGATATGCCCACCCGGTCCTTCATCACCACCTTTGCTGGTGTGCGGCCCCGTCCCTCCACCGGTGATTTCAAGATTGGCGAACCGGCCGACGCCCCCTTCTTCTTCAATGCCGCCGGTATCGAGTCTCCCGGCCTGACCTCCGCCCCGGCCATCGGCAAGGACCTGGCCCAGCGGATCGCCCAGCGGCTCAATGCAGGCAAGAAGGATAACTTCAACCCCAACCGCAAAGCCATCCCCAAGTTCCGCGAGCTTTCCAACGAGGAGCGGGCCGCCCTCATCGCCCAGGACCCGGCCTTTGGCCGCATCGTCTGCCGGTGCGAGACCGTCACCGAGGGCGAGATCCGGGCCGCCATCCGCCGGCCTCTGGGCGCCCGTACCCTGGACGGCGTGAAGCGCCGCACCCGCGCCGGCATGGGCCGCTGCCAGAGCGGCTTCTGCTCGCCCAGAGTGGTGGCCATCCTCTGTGAGGAGCTGGGACTGGACCCCACCGACATCACCAAGTTCGGCGGCGCGTCCAAGCTGCTGGTAGGCCGTATCGGAGAGGAGGGGAAGGCATGAAAACCATTGACCTTTTGATTATCGGCGGCGGTCCCGCCGGCCTGGCCGCGGCGGTGGCCGCGTGGGAGTCCGGCGTACGGGACCTGCTGATTTTGGAGCGTGAGGAGAGCCTGGGCGGTATCCTCAAGCAGTGTATCCACAATGGCTTCGGCCTCCAGCGCTTCGGCGAGGAGCTCACCGGCCCCGAATACGCCCAGCGCTACATCGACCAGGCCATGGCCCTGGGGGTGCCCTATCAGTGCAATACCATGGTGCTGGACGTGACCGCCGACCGGGTGGTCACCGCCATCAGCCCCACCGAGGGGCTCCAGCAATTCCAGGCCAAGGCCATCATCCTGGCCATGGGCTGCCGGGAGCGTCCCCGGGGCGCGCTGGGCATCCCCGGCTGGCGCTGCGCCGGCATCTATTCGGCCGGTACCGCCCAGCGCTTCGTCAACCTGGAGGGCTTCCTGCCCGGCAAAAAGGTGGTCATCCTGGGTTCGGGCGACATCGGCCTTATCATGGCCCGCCGCATGACCTTTGAGGGCTGCGAGGTCAAGGCCTGCGTGGAGCTGATGCCTTATTCCAGCGGCCTGAAGCGCAACATCGTCCAGTGTCTGGACGACTACGGCATCCCCCTGATGCTCAATCACACCGTGGTGGACATCTCCGGCCGGGAACGGCTGGAGGGGGTCACCATCGCCGAGGTGGGTCCCGACCGGAAGCCCATCCCCGGCACGGAACAGTACATCGAGTGCGATACCCTGCTGCTGTCGGTGGGCCTCATTCCCGAGAATGAGCTCTCCAACGCCGCCGGCGTGGCCATTTCCCCCGCCACCTCCGGGCCGGTGGTGGACGAGACCCTGGCCACCAGCGTGCCCGGCATTTTTGCCGCCGGCAACGTGCTCCACGTCCACGATCTGGTGGACTTCGTCTCCGAGGAGTCCGCCCGGGCCGGCGTGCAGGCCGCCCGCTACGTCCTGGAGGGGCAGAGCGCCCAGGGCCAGGCGGTCCAGGTGGAGCAGGGCTTCGGCGTCAACGGCATCGTGCCCCAGCAGGTCCACGTGGGGCAGGTGGACGCCCCCATCCGCTTTATGTTCCGCCCCCGGGACGTCTATAAGGCGGCCCGCATCTGTGTGGACATCGACGGCGCCGAGGTGCTGCGGGGCAAGCCCCATATGATTATGGCCCCCGGCGAAATGGCGGTGCTGGAGGTGGGACCGGAGGTCTTTGCCGGTCATGAGAACGCCCAAAAGATCACGGTAAGACTGGAGGTGAAGGGCTGATGGAGACACGGTATCTGACTTGTATCGGCTGCCCCATGGGCTGCCAGCTGACGGTGGAAGTGGAGAACGGCGCCATGGTCAGCGTCACGGGCAACACCTGCAAGAAGGGCAAGGAATACGCCGAGCATGAGGTGTCCGCCCCCACCCGGATGGTCACCTCGGTGCTCACCGTGGAGGGGAGCGCCGAACCCCTGTCGGTAAAGACCGCCCAGGCCATTCCCAAGGAGAAGATTTTCGACTGCCTGCGGGAGATCCGCAAGGCCAAGATGAAAACTCCCATCTCCATTGGGGACGTGGTGGTCCATGACGTGTGTGGCACCGGCGTGGACGTCATCGCCACCCGCAATCTGTAACATAGAAAATTCCCCTTTCGCTCAGGCGAAAGGGGAATTTTTCAGCCTGTCGAAGAAGTGAAACGCGGTGCAAGAAAAAATCAGGTACTTGCATAGAAGCGGGGGAGTTCCTCGCTTGCCTCCCTCTCTGAGGGAGGTGCCCCGAAGGGGCGGAGGGAGTAGGATGACTCCCTCAGTCAGCTGCGCTGACAGCTCCCTCAAAGAGGGAGCCCAGGCACGCTGGGAATTGAAAAACGACATGGCGGGAATTTGCATCATTCACCCGCGATACTTGCACGCCGATGGGATACAGACTTTTTCGGCATTCTGAAAAATTCCCCTTTCGCTCAGGCGAAAGGGGAATTTTTTACTCTATGGAGGTTGTCTCCCGGGAGGTACGGAGACGCTTGCGCACGTCCCGCTTGACCAGGGTGTAGAGAACGGAGGTAATGGGCACGCTGAACAGGACGCCCACCAGGCCGAAGAGGCCGCCGCCCACCGTCACCGCGGCCAGCACCCAGATGCCGGGCAGGCCGATGGAGGTGCCCACCACCCGGGGATAGATGACGTTGCCCTCGATTTGCTGGAGGATGACCAGGAAAATGAGGAAGATCAGCGCCCGGATGGGGGAGACCATCAGCAGCAGGAAGGCGGAGAGAATGGCGCCGATATAGGCGCCCGCCACCGGAATGAGCGCCGAGACGCCGATGATGACGCCGATCAGCGCGGCATAGTCCGGCTGGATGAAGAGCATCCCCAGCGCGCACAGGCCACCCAGGATGCAGGCCTCGGTGAGCTGTCCGCTGACAAAGTTGGTGAAGGTGTCGGCGGTCAGATGGACCACGTCCAGGATCATCGCCGCCGGCTTGGGAGGAATATAGGCCGAGAGGATACGGCGGCTCTGGGCCAGGAGGGTCTCCCGCCCGCCCAGCATGTAGATAGAGAACACAATGGCCAGCACCAAGGTCACGATGCCGGAAATAATGCCGCCGGTAAAGTTGATGAGATGGGGGGCGGCGTTGCCCAGGGTGGAGAGTACCGTCTCCAGCATACCGTTGAGGTAGGTACGCAGGCTGGAAAAGTTAATGAGGTCCAGATCCGTGAGATGGAGGTGTTCCGCCAGGCTGTTCACCCAGACTTGCAGGTTGGCGACATAGCCGTTGAGCTGGCTGGCAAAGAGCTGGATGCTCTCCCCCAGTTTGGGGAGCACAAAGGAGAAAACGGCGGCGATCAGGAGGAGGAGCATCACATAGGAGGTGAGCACCGCCAAGCCCCGGCCGGCCTCCGGGTCATCCTTGCCCAAAGCCTTATGATAGTGGCGGAAAAAGAACTGGCAGGGACGGTTGAGTACAAAGGCAATGCCGAAGCCGATGAACAGAGGCCCCAGCAGGCCCAGCAGACTGCCCAGCATGGCAAAGATGGTGTCGATCCTGAGCAGCACCAGCGCCAGAAGCAGGGTATAGGTGACAATAAAGAGGATACTTTTGAATAATTTCCGGTCCATGGACACGCTCCTGTCTGTCAATAGGATCATCCAGCGAAAGAGGATAATGACACTATATCACCCTGCGCAGGGTTCGTCAATGAAAATAGCGGGAAAGGGAAGGGGAGGTTTTTGCCTTGACAGGGACAAGGGTTTTGGCATACAATGAAGGATATGTATTTCAGCCCTCAGCGGTATTTTTCGGGCAAAAAAGACCGGGAGCAGACCGCTGGAAAGGAGCGTTTTTCCGTGATTCAACTAGAACATATCAGCAAAACCTTCCCCACCGCCGACGGTGAGGTCCAGGCCCTGCGGGATGTGTCCATTACCATCGGGGACGGCGACATCTACGGCATCGTGGGTATGAGCGGCGCGGGCAAATCCACCCTGGTGCGCTGCATCAATCTCCTGGAGCGTCCCACCGAGGGACGGGTCCTCATTGACGGCCTCATCGAGACGGAGAACGGCGAACCGGTGGACCTGTGCCAGCTGCATTCCGCCCAGCTGCGGCAGGCCCGGCGGTCCATTAGCATGATCTTTCAGCAGTTCAACCTGCTCATGCAGCGTACCTGCCTGAGCAATATCTGCTTCCCCATGGAGATCGCCGGAGTACCCAAGGCCCAGGCCAGAAAGCGGGCCCAGGAGCTGCTGGAAATCGTGGGTCTCCCCGATAAGGCCGGCGCCTATCCCGCCCAGCTCTCCGGCGGCCAGAAGCAGCGCGTCGCCATTGCCCGGGCACTGGCCTCCAATCCCAAGATTTTGCTCTGTGACGAGGCCACCTCCGCCCTGGACCCCACCACCACCCGGTCCATCCTGCGCCTGGTGCAGGACATCAACAAGCGTCTGGGCATCACCGTGGTGGTCATCACCCATGAGATGGCGGTGGTGGAGGAGATCTGCACCCATGTGACCATTCTGGACCACGGCCGGGTGATGGAGACCGGCACGGTGGAGGAGGTCTTTTCCAACCCCAAGACCGAGGCCGGCCGCAGGCTGGTCTTTCCCGAGGGCGCGGTCATTGAGCGGCTGCCCGCCGTGCGGGTGGTGCGGGTGGTCTTTAACGGCGGCTCGTCCTATGAGCCCCTCATCGCCTCTCTGGCCATCGACTGCCAGGTGAAGGTGAACATTCTGGGGGCCGACACCAAGAACATCAACGGACAGGCCTTCGGCTCCATGCTGCTGGGGCTCCCCGAGGACCCGGCGGAGGCGGCCAAGGCCATGACCTATCTGCGCAATCAGCCCAACGTCACCGTAGAGGAGGTGCAGGATTACCATGCTTGAATTTTTCCAGAGCGCGGACGTGCAGGACCAGATTTCCGTCCTGCTGCAAAACCTGCCCGCTGATATTTGGGCCACCCTCTATTCCACCGTCCTTTCCACTCTCTTTTCCTATGTCATCGGTTTGCCCCTGGGCATTTTGCTGGTCACCGGAGAAAAGAACGGCGTCCGGCCCCTGCCCGCTCCCCTGATGGCGGTGCTCAATTTTATCATCAATATTCTCCGCTCCGTCCCCTTCCTGATTTTGATGATTATGGCTATCCCCCTCTCCCGGCTGATCCTGAACACCAGCGTGGGCACCGAGGCCCTCATTCCGCCGCTGGTGATCGCCGCCTTCCCCTTCGTGGCCCGGATGGTGGAATCCTCCCTGCGGGAAGTGGACGCCGGCGTCATTGAGGCCGCCCAGGCCATGGGCGCTTCCCCCTTCCAGATCGTCCGAAAGGTGCTTCTCCCCGAGGCCCTGCCCTCCCTCCTCACCGGCGCCACCACCGTCACCATTACCATCCTCAGCTACGGCGCTATGGCGGGTATCCTGGGCGGATCCGGCCTGGGCGCCACCGCCATCAACTACGGCTATTACCGCAGCAAGATCGTCATTCTCTACGGCGCGGTGATCCTGCTGGTCATTCTGGTGCAGATCATCCAGTCCATCGGTACCCGGTCCTCCGTCCGGCTGGACAAGCGGGTACGCAATGCCGGCAAAAAGAAAGGGTCCAAAAATCGCTGAAGTTTGGCCGGAGCGTGCGGAAATCTCTGTGCGCTCCGGCTCTTTTGTGCAAAGTGCTGCCTTGACAAAGGGGCCGAGGGTGTCATATACTAAGTGCAGCCAAAGCAAAACTGAATCACGCCCCTCAAACGCGAGGAAGAGAAGAGTAGCCAGAAAGATACGGCACAGAGAGCCCGGTACGGTGGAAACGGGTACGGAAGGTTCTGGGGAAGATGGTCTTGGAGCGGCGCGGCTGACTGCAATACGGCACAGGCTGCGACGGGTGCGCCCGTCAGCGCGCAGGAGTATGTTTGTACTCCATAAGGCTTCTGCCGTGAGGCAGAGGTGAAGCAAGGTGGTACCACGAAGCGGAAAGCTCTCGTCCTTGAACTGTATTCAAGGGCGTTTTTTTGTACCTTGTTTTGGGAAACATCAAAAAAAGGAGACATGAATCATGAAAAAACTGACCGCTCTCATCCTTACCGGCGCGCTGTCCTGCGCCCTGCTGGCCGGCTGCGCCGGCAGCGGCACCTCCACCACCCCCAACGCCAACGCCTCCACCGCGCCCCAGGGGTCCGACAGCACCGAACCCATCACCATCACCGTGGGCGCCACCCCCGCTCCCCACGCCGAGATCCTGGAGGTGGTGAAGGACATCCTGGCCGAGCAGGGCATCACCCTGGACATCAAGCAGTACAACGACTACATCCAGCCCAACAACGCTGTGGAGGACGGCTCCCTGGACGCCAACTACTTCCAGCACATTACCTACATGAACGACTTCAACGATCAGAACGGCACCCACCTGGTGAGCGTGGCCGAGGTCCATTACGAGCCCTTCGGCCTGTACGCCGGCAAGACCGACAGCCTGGACGCCCTGGCCGACGGCGCACAGATCGGCGTGCCCAACGACGCCACCAACGAAGCCCGCGCCCTGCTCCTCCTCCAGCAGGAGGGCCTCATCACCCTGAAGGAGGACGCCGGCATCACCGCCACCATCAACAATATCACCGACAACCCCAAGAACCTGGACATCGTGGAGATGGAGGCCGCCCAGCTGCCCCTCCGTCTGGCCGACCTGGACATGGCGGTCATCAACGGCAACTATGCCATTGACGCCGGTCTGAAGGTGTCCGACGCCCTGGCGGTGGAGTCCGCCGACGGCGAGGCCGCCCAGGCCTATGTGAACGTGCTGACCGTCAAGGAGGGCCGGGAGGACGATCCCGCCATCCAGGCTCTGGCCGAGGCCCTGTGCAGCGACGAGGTCAAGGCCTTCATGGAGGAGACCTACGGCGGCGCCGTGGTGCCTGTGTTCTAAGAAAAGGCAAAACGAAATCGGGCGTACCGTGTGTTTGCGGTACGCCCGATTTTTATGGTTGGAACAGAGTGCTTAGGCGAAGAGGTCGGCGGCCCGCACCAGCAGGGCGGACAGCTCCGCGCGGGTGGCGGAACCCTGAGGATTGAGGGTGCCGGCGCTGGTGCCGGTCAGCAGACCGGTCTCCACCGCCCAGTCCATGGCGGTCTTGGCCCAGCCGGCCACGGAGCCGTAGTCGGAGAAGTTTTGAGCGCTGGCGCCGGTGACGGTGGTGTCATAGCCCTGGGCCTTGGCGTAGTTGTAGAGCAGCGCCACGGCCTGCTCCCGGGTCAGGGTAGCGGTGGGGGCGAAGAGGGCATAGGTGGCGCCGTTCTGCTCCACGGTGCCCACGCCCTGGGTGACGCCCTGATCGGCGGCCCAGTTGACGGCGGTCTCATACCAGCTGCCGGCGGTCACGTCGGCATAGGCGGTGGTGGCCCACTCGCCGGCGGGGCTGCCCGCCATGCGGTAGAGGACGGTCACCATCATGGCCCGGTCGGTGGTCATCATGGGGCTGAAGAGGTGGGTGGAGGTGCCGTTCATCAGGCCCAGGTCGGTGACGGCCATAACGGATTCGGCGTACCAGGCAGTTTCGGCCACGTCGGTGTAGCCGGTGCCCTGGACGCTGGCAAAGGCGGTGTTGGAGATGAAGTTATACTCATCCCGCTGATGGGTCTTGTTGGTCAGGGTGTTGGCGAAGAGGACCACGTCCAGCTGCGCGCCGTCCGCGCCCGCGCCCTGATAGGCAATGGCCTGGATGGAGTTATCCAGGAAGTCGGCGTAATGCTCGCCGGTGCTGGGCAGGAAGCCCTCCAGCAGCTCCTTGGAGCCGTCCAGCTGCACCAGAACCTGAGCGCCGTCGGGGATGGCGGCGAAGTAGCCCGCGCCGTAGCCGTAGAGGATGTCGTCCCCTTCGGAGATGTAACTGGCGGTGGTGGGAGTGACGGTGGGATAGGTCACATAGGCCAGGGCGTCCATGGCGTTGCGGCTGACGCTCTCCCGCACCAGCTGGCCCTCCTCAAAGAGGGAGACGGCGGAATTGATGGCGTTGGAGCCGTAGCCGATGTAGGGGGTGCCGCTCTTCACGGCGGCCAGGGCCTGGGCGTCCAGAGCGGCGGCGCCGATGATGAGGTCGGCCTCGGCGGCGTTCTCGGTGACGGTGAAGCCCAGGGTCTCCATGGCCTGGCGGTCGTAGTTGTACTGGGCGGCGCCGCTGACCAGGGTGCTCTTGACAAAGCCGCTGTCATTGTCGGCGGGCTTGCCGGAGATGTAGATCACGGGAGCCTTGGGAATGAGGGAGGTGGCGGAATCAACGGTTTCCACGCCGATGCCGGTGAGGAGATAGTCGTCGGCCACACTCAGCCAGTCGGCGTAGGAGCACAGGAAGCTGCCCATGTAGGGCTCGTCCACCAGGACGGAGACCTCCTTGCCCGCTTTGAGCAGGGCGTTGACGGCGGCGGTGGAGTCCTCGGAGGCGTTCACCAGGATGACCTGGGCGTCCTTCACGCCGGTGAAGGAGGAGGTCAGGGTGGACACATAGGCCTGGGCGTCGGCATAGTCCATGGCGTCGCCGCAGGCGTCGGCGATGGTTTCGTAGGCGGCGGGTTCGGCGCACACGGCCATGTCGAAGCCGCGGGTCTTGTTGAAGGCGGTGATGCCCTCGGAGTAGAGGACGGGCCACTCGGTGATGACGGTGCCGTCATACAGCACGCCGTTGGCCACCGAGCGCTTAGCCTGATACATGGAGACGATGAGGGTGCCGGCGGGGTAGGTCACGCCGTCATAGGTGAAGGGCTCTTCGGTCAGGTTGACCTTTACGCCGTTGCGGGCCAGATACTCCATCATATCGGCGGCGGCCTGCAGGTTGGACTGGTTGACCCCGTCCATGGGGATGATGTAGCACTCGGGGTAGAAGTTGCCGTTTTCGCCCTCGCCGTCATACTCGGGGCGGAACAGGTCGGCCTCGGCGCCTTCCACGTCGTACTGGTCGCAGAACCACTGGCCCACCAGGTCGTAGGCGTCGGAGTTGGCGTTGGTCACGCCGCGCTCGAAGATCTTGGTCTGGGCCAGGAGGTAGCTCTCCTTGTTTTCGGCGATGTAGGCGCTCTGGCCCAGCTGGCCGTAGGACAGGGCCTCCACCATGAACTCGTCATAGGCGGGGACCTCCACGGTGTAGGCGACGGTGCCGTGGAGCATGGCGTACTGGGGGGTGTAGCTGGTGGACATATCGTCCCAGGGGTCCAGCCATTGGGTCTGATCGTCGCCGTCGGCAGTCTTTTCACCGGTGTAGGTCAGATAGTCGCGCTGGGGGATCACATAGCTGTTGTGGCCGTCGTTGTTGGCCACGGCGGCAATGCCCAGGGCCTCGCCGCCGGTCATCAGGTGCTCGGCCAGCAGGTCGTACTCAAAGTTGGGCTCGTGAGGGGGATCGCAGGGCTCGCACTGGAAGGCGGAGACGCGGCCGTGGAACTCGGTAAAGCTGACGGGGTTCCACTGGGCGATGAGCTGGGTCATATTCTGGGTTTCTGCCTGGGTCTGGAAGGAGTTGTCGCGGTTGAGATCAAAGCCGCCGGAGGAGGTGCGGGTCACGTAAGTACGGCCTTCCACGTTCTCCTCGGGGACGATGAGGAAGAACACGTCGTCCAGCAGGTCGTCCACATCCACCGTCTCGGTCTCGATGGTGTAATACTTCTCCAGGTCCACCACGGTGGAGCTGGTGGCGGTGGTGCCGTCGGCGTTTTCGCCCTTGATGTAGCCCAGGTAAGTGGCGGTATCGGCCACCAGATCGGGGACGGCGACGGAGCCCTCCGCGCCCTTTTCGCCCATCTGGGCGGCCAGCTCGGCCTCGCCGGCGGCGGTGAAGCCGGTGAGCTTATCGTAGTCCACCGTGCCGCGCTCGGAGGCGGCGGTGTTCACCAGCATCCAGGCAAAGGCCAGCACGCCGTCGGCGGCGGCCACCTCGTTGGCGTGGACGTTGGAGTAGAGGACGGGGACCTGATAGTCGCCCAGGGTGCCGTTTTCGATCTGGGCGATCAGGGCGGAGGGATCAGACTCGGCCTTTTCCTTGATGGTCTGCCACTTCTCCACCGCGGCCTTGTTCTTGGCCACGATCAGATAGGGCATATCCAGGCTGTCCAGGCCGTTGTCGCCCTGGCTCTTGCCCATGGAGCACTTCTCCACATAGAGATCGGTATTGTCGGCGGCAAAGTCCACGATGGCGTCAATTTCCTCATAGAGCTCGGCCATGGTGTGGAAGCTGTCATAGGGGGCGATTTTCAGGGAGACGCTGCCCTGATTCTGGCCGTTCAGGTCGGCGGTGAGGTTGAAGTAGCCGCACACGTCCAGATAATAGCCGCCGTTCACATGGGGGGCGCTGAAATCGTCGCCGAAGTAGCAGCTGTTGGAGAAGGTGACAGTCAGATAGACTTGGCCGTTTACCACCTCCACGCCGGAGGTCACGTCAGAGAAGAAGGGGGTCTCGCCGTCGCTGCACACCCAGGCGTCCAGGGCGCCGCCGGCGAACTGGTTGGGATAGAGGGCGTCGTCCAGGTATTCCTGGCTCTCGTCCCGGAGCAGGGACCAGACCACCTGCGCGGCGATTTCCTGGGCCTTGGCCTCGGTCATATTCACCGGGATACTGGCCTTAAAAGTTCGCTCATTGGTGAGGGAGATCATGTTTTCGCCGCCGTCTTGGGTGGTATTCAAGAACTGGGCGGTGGACGTGGAGGGTTCCGCAGCCGAAGCCGGCACCACGCACAGGGACAGCAGGAGGGCCAGCGCCATCAGCAGGGACAGCAGCCGTCCAAGGGACGTTTGTTTCTTCATATGCTTCACCAATCCTCTTTCCTCCGGAGTTCCGGGTGTATAACATCCGGATACGGTGGATAATTATGAAAGAGAGGATACCACTTTTCAGCTGACATGTCAAGAGAAGGTGAATAAAAAACCGGCATATGCGCTACTTCAGCACGCCACGGTGCATATCCCGGAAGATGCCCGGGGTCTCCTTCAGGGCGTGGAAGGAGCCGCGCTGGACGATTTCGCCCCGATCCATCACAATAATCTCGTCACAATGCTCCAACGTAGTCAGACGGTGGGCGATGGACAGAATGGTGGTGGACTGTTCCGCCTGCATTTCCTCAATCTGGGTTTGAATGTATTTTTCGGTGGTATTATCCAGAGCGGAGGTGGCCTCATCCAGAATGAGGATCTCCGGCTTGCGGAGGAAAATACGGACCAGGGCGATGCGCTGCCGCTGACCGCCGGACAGGTTGCCGCCCCCCTCGGCCACCTGGAAGTCATATCCGCCGGCCAGCTGCTCCACCACCTGGGAGAGACAGGCCCGCCGGGCCGCCTCCTCCACCTCCGCCCGGGAGACGGGCCGCTTTATGCCGTAGCAGATGTTCTCATACAGGGTGTCGGCCACCAGAAAGGGGCTCTGGGGCACCAGCGCCACCCGCTCGGCCAGCTCCGCCCTGGAAAGCCCGTCCAGATCCACCCCGCCGATGGTAATATGACCCTCATAGGGCTCCAGCTTGGCGATGAGCTTGATGAGGGTGGACTTGCCGCAGCCGCTGGGACCGGCGATGCCCACAAATTTTCCCCGTTCCACCCGCAGGTCGATGTGGTCCAGCGTTTTGACCTCCGGCTTTTCCGGATAGGAAAAGGACACCCCCTTCAGCTCCAGTTCACCCGGCGCCGGGTCCGTCCCGCCGCGGGGAGCGGGCAGCCGGTAGGAGAAGTCCGTGGGAAGCTCCACAATGGCAAAATAGTCCCTGGCCAGCACCATGCTCTCGGAGAACTCGTCTAAAATGCGGTGCAGCTCCCGGAGCGGGCTGGTGAGCTGGGTAAAGCACAGGTAGGTGGAGAGCACCGTGCCGATGCTGATGGTCCCGCCCGCGGCCAGCAGCACCGTCAGGGCGATGACCACCACGTTGAACACCGCCTCGTTGATGAATTTCAGGCAGTCATAGAAGGCCATGGCGGTATGGTGCTTCATCTCCTTGGCCCGCAGCCGCTCGGAGCGCCCCTCCAGGCGGCCCAGCTCCCGCTGGGTGCTGTCCAGCACCCGGATGGTGTCGATGCCCCCCAGCAGCTCCACCATGGTGCCGTCCATGGCCGCTTTGGTCTCCATCAGCTCCACCCGGATGCCCTTTTGGGTGGAGATCTGCCGCAGCACGATGAGGGTGCCCACCGGAATGACCATCACCACCGACAGGGCCACCAACAGGGGCAGCTTGGCGAAGATCACCGCCACCGCCGCCATGCCGCTGGCCACCGCCGGGGCAAAGTCCATAAAGAGCAGCTTGATAAGCTTGGAGGTCCCCTCCAGGTTGCGGTTGAGGCGGCCGTGGATGTTGCCCGTCATGTGGGCGCGGAAGTAGGACAGGGGCGCTTTGAGCAGCGCCTCTGTGGCCCGCTGACGGGCGCTTTTTTCGATGTAGGTGGCGGTATCCTCCACCATCAGCCGCCGGATCACCTTGATGACCTCATTGACCACGTTGGCGCACAGGATGAAGAGCAGGATGGGAGCCACCGACTGGAACCGGATGCTCTGCTCGGCCAGCACATGGTCGGTCAGGTATTCGATGGCCAGGGGAGTGAGCTGGGTCAGACCGGCCGACAGGGCCAGAATCACCAGTACGCCCAAAAACTGCGCCTTTTGTCTGGGCCGCAGGAAGGAAAAGAGCTTGCGCAGGATGGCCTGGTCCGACGCCCCGTTTTTTCACCTCATACGAACGCCTCCCGGAGTTTTTCTTCATCATACCACAAAACAGGGGATGCCGGGACAGAAAAAAGCGCGGACAGGAGAAGTTCCTGTCCGCGCCGGGAAATCGTGAGGGGAATACTTACTTGATGTTGCCGTAGGGGTTGACGGTGATCACAGTGGCGTTGGCCTCGGGCTCCACGGTGGTGTCGTTGGAGACGGTAATCTCACCGTCGAACATGGCGGCCACCAGATCCTTGTAATTGTCCTGGGTGAAGTTGTCATCCCACTGAGTGGACTCCATGGGCAGCTGGACATAGTTGGCCTCGGGATCGTCGCCGGACACCAGGCCCAGGGTCTCGATCTGACCGGCGTAGGAGGACCAGTTGTCGTTGAGGATGATCTCTTCCAGGATGTGCTGGGTGGTGGGCGCCAGGCCCTTCATGGCGGAGGTGACGGTCATACCGGCGCCGTAAGCGTCGATGATGGCGGCCTGGTCCACGTCCACGCCGATGACCTTGCCGTCCACCTTGGCGGCGGCCTCAGCAGCGGAGGTGTAGATGCCGCCGCCGCAGGCAAAGACCACTTCCACGCCCAGGGTCTGGTACCAGTTGTCCATGTAGCTGGTGATGTCGGCGTCGCCGTTGAACTGGTTGCCGTAGACATACTCCACGGTCACGCTGTCGCCGATGCCAAGCTCGGCGGCGGCGGCGTCAACACCCTGCACGAAGCCGTAGCCGTAGCGCATGACGGCGGGGACGGCCATGCCGCCCAGGAAGCCCAGATGGGTGTAGCCCAGCTTCACGGCGGCGTAGCCGGCCATGTAGCCGCACAGCTCTTCCTGATACACGGCGCAGTAGACGTTGTCGGAGTAATAGTAATCCTTCACGTTCCAGTTGTCGGGATTGTAGTCGTACTCCTCGCCCTGCAGGGGTACGCCGGCCTCCAGGATGTCGCCGGCGGCCACGTCCAGGGCCACGAACTTCACTTCGGGATACTGCTCGGAGGCCTCCACGATGGTGCCGCCGAAGGCGTAGCCGGGCATCACGATAACGTTATAGCCGTCGGCCACAGCGGCGTCCACCATGGCCACGCGCTCGGCGGTGTTGTCGCCGTTGGGCTTATAGTAGCTGAACTGGATGTTGTTGGCATCACAGAAGGCCTTACAAGCCTCATAAGTCGTCTGGTTGAAGGACTGGTCGGTGATGTCGCCGTAGTCGGTGATCATGGCCACCTTGTAGTCGCTGGCGGTGGCGTCGTCGCCGTTGCTGCCGTCAGGCGCAGTGCTGGTGGTGGTGGTAGTGTTGCTGCAAGCTGCCAGGCCGGCCACCATGGACACGGACAGCAGCAAGGCGGCGATTCTCTTGAACATCTTCAATCTAATCTACCTTCCTTTCCATAAAAACAGAGCCCAAAAGGGGGAGACGGTGTGATTGCGTCATCCGAAAACTGGGCGTAATTTCATTATACAACACACCCTAATAAAGAGCAACCGAAATTTTACGTTTTTGCGCGGATTTTTACAGAACTATTAAATAAATAAAAGTACGCCCCTTACTTTTAAGTAAAGAGCGTACTTTTTTAGTGATTTCTTTTGGGCCTTTTGACGAAGGAACTCAGCCCTTGACCAGTCCCACCAGGGCGCTGGCGCCCAGCCGGTCGGCCCCCAGATCCATGAGGACCTGGGCCTCCTCCAGAGAGTGGATGCCGCCGGAGGCCTTGATCTTCACGCCGGGGCCCACATGGGCCTTGAAGAGGGCGATGTCCGCCCGGGTGGCGCCGCCGGTGGAAAAGCCGGTGGAGGTCTTGATATAGTCGGCCCCGGACTGGGTGACGATCTCACACATGCGGATCTTCTCTTCTTCGGTGAGCAGGCAGGTCTCCACGATGACCTTCAGGATGCGGCCGCCGCAGCTTTCTTTTACCGCCTTAATCTCCTCCAGCAGGTCGTCCCAGCGGCCGTCCTTCACCCAGCCCAGGTTGATGACCATGTCGATCTCGTCAGCGCCGGCGCGGATGGCGTCCTCGGTCTCAAAGACCTTGACCTCGGTGGTGGCGTAGCCGTTGGGGAAGCCGATGACGGTGCAGATCTTCAGCTTGTCGCCCACATAGTCGGCGGCCTGCTTGACGCTGGCGGGGGGGATGCACACCGACGCGCAGCCGTACGTCATACCCTCGTCGCAGATGGTCTTGATCTGCGCCCAGGTGGCGGTCTGCTTCAGGAGGGTGTGGTCGCAGTGGGCCAGGATGTTCTGAATGTCCATGGTTTCCCTTCCTTTCTTTACTTCACGGTGATGAGTTCATAGGAGCGGGTACCGATGCCGATCTTTTCAGCGTGCTCCAGGCAGGCCTTCCAGTTGGTCTCGGGGAAGGTGTTGGTGAAGTGGTCGTGATGGTCGCAGAAGCCGTCGGCGTGCATGTTGTCGTAGAGCTTGGAGCCGGGGATGGGGGACTGGGCCATGCAGGCGTCGGCGCAGGCCTGATCCAGGGCCACCGGGTCGAAGGAGGCGAACATGCCCACGTCAGGCAGGATGGGCAGGTCGTTTTCGGCGTGGCAGTCGCAGTAGGGGGACACGTCCATCACCAGGCTGATGTGGAAGTGGGGCCGGCCGTCCACCACGGCCTTGGCATACTCGGCGATCTTGGCGCACAGCTCGTCGTTGGCGCAGTCGTTGGGGTTATAGATGGCGTCGAAATTGCAGACCCCCAGACAGCGGCCGCAGCCCACGCACTTGTCATGGTCGATGGCGGCCTTGTTTTCCGCGTTATAGGAGATGGCGTTCTGGGCGCACTGACGGATGCACATATGGCAGCCCACGCATTTTTCCTGCTGGACCTCCGGCTTGCCGCCGGCGTGCTGCTCCATCTTGCCCGCCCGGCTGCCGCAGCCCATGCCGATGTTTTTCAGCGCGCCGCCGAAGCCGGTGGCCTCGTGGCCCTTGAAGTGGGTGAGGGAGAGGAACACGTCGGCGTCCATCACCGCCCGGCCGATCTTGGCCTTTTTCACATACACGCCGCCCTCCACCGGCACCTCCACGTCGTCGGTGCCCTTGAGGCCGTCGCCGATGATGACCTGACAGCCGGTGGTCAGGGGAGAGAAGCCGTTTTCATAGGCGGCGTCCAGATGTTCCACGGCGTTTTTGCGCCGGCCCACATAGAGGGTGTTGCAGTCGGTGAGGAAGGGGGTGCCGCCCAGGCTGCGCACCACGTCGGCCACCACCTTGGCGTAGTTGGGACGGAGGAAGGACAGATTGCCCGGCTCGCCGAAGTGGAGCTTGATGGCCACCAGCTTTTTCTCGAAATCAATTTCCCCGATACCGGCCTGCCGCATGAGCTTTTCCAGCTTGCGCAGGAGGTTGGTGCCGGGCTTGGCCCGCAGATCGGTAAAATATACCTTTGCCTGTTCCATATTCACATCGCTCCTTTGTTCAAACCCGGGGACAGTCTTTGGCCTGTCCCGTTTCGTTCTTCCAAAACATCATCCCAAAGGCCGCCAGCAGCAGCGCGCAGGGGAGCAGTACCGCCCGCTCGGCAAAGCGCGCGCAGACAAAGCCGCCCAGCGCCGCTCCCGCGATAAAAAAGAGGATGATGCCGTAATATTCCCCCGCCTGCCGGCGATCCTCCCGCTTTCCGGATTGCAGGAATTGCCACAGCCGTTCGGTGCCGCTGCGCAGGTTGCCGGTACACATGGTGGTGGCGAAGGCGTGGCCGTGGACCTTGCGGAAGCTCTCCACCTGCACGGCGCACACAAAGGCCACCGCAATGTTGGCCAGGCTGTTGAGCTCCTGGGGCAGGAAGGCCACGCCAGAAAGCAAAATGGCTTCCGCCAGGACGCACAGCTGCCGCCAGTGGATGAGCCGTCCCTGACACCGGCGCTTGATGGCCTCGGCCGCCACCACGCCGGCGGCAAAGGCCAGGATGGGAGCCAGGTATCCCAAAGCGGTAAACCACTGCCGGTTGAGCAGATTGACGCCCAACAAAACCATGTTGCCGGTCTCCGCGTTGGCAAAGACCTTGCCCCGTACCAAATAGGTGTAAGCGTCCAAGAATCCGCCGGCCACCGCCAGCACGGCGCCCAGCCGGAAGGTCTCGGACATCTGTTTTCCCCTCGTATCCATCGTTACTCGCCTCTTTTGAGGGCCATCCACACAGTGTGGGGCATATCCATATGGTAATAGTGCTTGACCAGCCGTCCCACAGGGCGCATCCCGTTCCGGCGGGCCACCGCCTGGGAGGGCAGGTTATTGTCCCGGATGATGGAGTAGACCGCATCCAGATCCAGCGCGTCAAAGGCGTAGGCCTTGCAGGCCATGGCCCCTTCGGTGGCGTAGCCCAGCCCCCAGAATCTGCGGTTGAGCAGATAGCCAATCTCCGGCACCTGCTGTCCCGCCCAATCCTGGAGGGTGAGGCCGATCTGCCCCACCAGACGCCCGGTGTTCCGTTCCACCGCCGCCCAGAGGCCGAAGCCGTCGGTCTCATACCGCCGGAGCTGCCGGGCGATCCACTCGTCCACCTCTTCTTCCGAAAAGGCGTGCTCGTAGGCGTACATGGTCTCCCTGTCCTGGAGGATGGCGCAGAGTTCCGGCCGGTCCGCCCAGGTCATGGGACGCAGCAGCAGCCGCCTGGTCTCCAGCATGGACTCAGAAGGGCAGGCCCAGTCCGCCGGTGATGCTCTGCATGGAGGAGGCCACGTCGCTCTCCGCCGCCCGCAGGGCCTCGTTCACCGCCGCCACGATCATATCCTGGAGCATTTCCACGTCCTCCGGGTCCACCGCCTCGGGGTCCACCTTGATGCTCTTGACCACCCGCTTGCCGGTGACCACCGCTTCCACCATGCCGCCGCCGGCCTGGGCGGTGTATTCCTTCTCCTCCAGCTCGGCCTGCATTCTGGCCATATCCTGCTGCATCTTCTGGGCCTGCTTGATCATGTTCATATTGATGCCGCCCATACCGCCCATTCCGGCGCGTCCAAAGCCTTTTGCCATTGTGTGTTCCTCCTTCGAATTTGGATAATATTCGTCAAAAATTACCTTTTGTTGTAGTTTATTTGATGACCCGGTGTTCCAGACCCTTGGTTTTTTCCACCAGCTCGTCCAGATGGTCCCCGGCGGGAGGGACCGGTTCGGCCGCGGGTTCCGGGGGCTGTCCCACCGCCACCGTGCAGCGCACCGTCCTGCCCAGCATGGCGCCGGCGGCGGCGGCCACCGCCTCCAGGGTTTTGCCCCGGGTGACCATGCTGGCGGTAAAGTCGCTGTCCACCCACAGGGTGAGCACATCGCCCTCCAGTCGTCCCTGTACCATATTGCCCTTGGTCAGGAAGGAGTAAACCCCCATGGAGACCCGTTTATAAAGGGCCTTGACCAGCGCCGGCCAGAGGTCCGCGCCGCCAGAGGTGCCGCCCGTAGGGGCCGCCGCCACAGTGGGCGCGGGGGGAGCGGCAGCCGGAGCCGCCTTGGTTCGCCGGGATGCGGTACGGACGGGAGGGGGTTCCTCCACCGGCGGCGCCCATTCGCCCGGCTCTTCCGGCAGGGGCGGGCGTTCCTCCTCCTCCCAGGGGGGGCGGTCC